>JAOUBJ010000020.1 GCA_029860345.1 Candidatus Zixiibacteriota bacterium
ATTCCGATGCGATCATTCAATAACAAAAGCAGTGCCGAGAGAATCATATATGGACTAATAGCTTACGTACTAAACAACCCAACGGATATGCCAAATACAGAATTTACACAAAACCCTTGACAGTATGGAGTTGCCCCCCCCCCACAACTCCCATTGACCCCTCCCCAACAATTCCGTAAATTCCGCAAAACGATTTAGACGGAGTTGCGAGATGTCATACCTGAAAAATGCCGACCCGGAAATATACGACGCCATCACCAAAGAAACCGACCGTCAGTCCACCAAACTCGAACTGATAGCATCGGAAAACTTCGTGTCCGAAGCGGTGCTCGAAGCAATGGGCGGCGTCATGACAAACAAATACGCCGAAGGATACCCGGGCAAACGCTACTATGGCGGCTGCGAGTATGTCGATATCGCCGAAGGCCTTGCGCGCGATAGGCTAAAGCAACTGTTTAATTGCGAGCATGCCAATGTCCAACCCCACTCCGGCTCGCAGGCCAATATGGCGGCCTATTTCACCATGCTCAAACCGGGCGACAAAGTGATGGGGCTCGATCTCAACTGCGGCGGGCACCTGACCCACGGCCACCCGATCAATTTCTCAGGTTTCCTGTTCGATTTCAGCGGCTACGTGGTAGACAAAGTGACCGAGCAGGTCGATTACGATGAACTGTTGAAACAAGCCAAAGAAGTTCGTCCGAAACTGATCGTGGCCGGCGCCTCGGCCTATCCACGCACCATTGACTTTGGAAGAATCCGCACCATCTGCGATGAGGTAGAGGCTTCGATGATGGTCGACATTGCGCACATCGCCGGACTTGTCGCGGCCGGATTGCATCCCTCGCCGGTGCCATACGCCGACTTTGTGACCTCGACCACGCACAAGACGTTGCGCGGCCCGCGCGGTGGGATTGTCATGTGCAAAGAGCAATACGCCGCCGACCTCGACCGCATGGTCATGCCGGGTATTCAAGGTGGACCGTTGATGCACGTTATCGCAGCCAAAGCGGTCGCATTCAAGGAAGCGCTGACCGATGATTTCAAAACGTATCAGAAGCGAATTGTCGACAATGCTCAGGCGATGGCCGCCGCCCTTATGGACAAAGGACACAGACTGGTATCCAACGGCACCGACACGCATTTGATGCTCATGTCGTTCATTGACGTCCCCAAAGTCACCGGCAAGAAAGTCGAGAAAGCGCTCGATAAAGCAGGCATCACGGCCAACAAAAACACAGTGCCGTTTGACCCGGAGAAACCGTTTGTGACTTCGGGCCTTCGCTTGGGCACACCGGCCGTGACGACGCGGGGGATGGGTACCGATGCCATGCGCACGATTGCCGACTTCATCGACCGAGCTATTACCAACCGTCGCAAAGATGAAATGCTGGCGGCAATAGCTGACGAAGTCGCCGCGTTGTGTAAGGATTTTCCGCTCTACCCGGAGCGGCACCCATAAATGGTTCTACGCGCTTCGCGCCTTGGGTAACCACCAGGCAGCGCCGTGAGCGGTATGAGCGCAGTGCGAGAAACAGGCTTGTCTCTTATAGCCACAGCCAGACCGTGTGCCATCCACGGCTTGACCCTGTGTCATTCCCGCGCAGGCGGGAATCCATCTTCTAACGAATCGGGAGTGTAATAGTTGTTCGCCGTCTCCAAGGTCAGCCCCAACTTGGGCGACAGAATGTCCTTGTGGGCACGTTCCTGGCCGTACCTTGGATACCTGCTGTTCGTAACAGCCTACAGCCTGCTGTACCTGGCCGACGGTTTCAACGGCACCGATGAGGGATACCTCCAGTCGCTGGCCATGCGCATCCTCGGTGGTGAGTTGCCCTACACAGACTTCTACTTTCTCCGCCCGCCCCTTTCGTTGTACATGCAGGCCGGGCTGATCCGGGTGTTCGGCGATCAATACACCATACTTGCCGCGCGGTGGTTCTGGACCGGTGAGATGGCTCTATTAGTCATTATGCTCAGCAGCGTGTACCGAAGGCACGTCACGTCCATCGAACTATTTATCATGCTGGTCGCAAGCTGGATCGTGTCGACTTTATTGATCGCTTTCCCCTGGTACAGTTATGACGCTGTGTTCTTCGCCGTGGTTGCGTTGGTGATGATCCATAGACACTGGTTCGTCGCTGCCGGTCTTGCGATCATGCTGGCCGGAATGTGCAAACAGAACTATCTGATGACCTTGCCTGCCCTTATCTTCGTTTCAGTACTCATCCGATGGTGGAAGAAACCATGCGCAATGACCATGCGGCAAACGGGTGCGGTGGTTATTGGTTTTGTTGTCGCCGCGGTTGGCTATCTTTGGTATTGTCATGCTCTCGGGAGCGGGGTATATGCGTTTTTTCTAAACGTATTCGCGCTGCCCAGACTTACCAGCGAGATCGGAACAACCTTTGCGATTTTTCAGGACAATCCGACCGGCCTGCTCATCTCGTTGCCCACAATCGCTATGGTTGTGCTGTTGGTGTTCTTCGGCGGCCGCCACCGAAACGTAGGCTACGCTGCTTTGCTTTGCGGGTTGGTCGCGGTCGGCCTATCGTTTTGGGACCACCGTTGGTTCATATATCAATTGGTATTCCTCAACTACACGCTGCTGTTTGCCATGATCGTCCGATGCCTCATCGGTTCACGGACGGCCGACCAACCGTTGACGCACCGATTGATGCCGGTCGCTGTGATGGCGTTGTTGATTCAATACCTGGCCGGTTTCAACTACTCCGGCCTGGTGTTCAGCTACATGGGTGCCGCCCCAGGCTTGATGATTGGATACCTGATGATCCGTGAGACGTGCAGGTCGGAGCATCGTCGCATGATGTGTACGGCGTTGTTGCTTGTGATGATCGGCATCGGTGTGTTCCACAAGTATGACTTTGTGGCCCGCGACGCCGGACGGAGCCAATTGGACACCGAGTTTGCTACGCCGAAACTGGCTGGTGTCTATTCTACCGAGCGAAACGTGAACCAGGTCGATGGTCTGGTTGCTGCGGTCGAGAAGTATACAGAGCCCGGCGATGACATTCTTGTCTTTCCCGACTTCCCTCTGCTTTATTATTTGACGGGACGAAAGAACCCGACTCGGGTTGGATGGTACGCTCTGCGTGAGTTCAATCTTGAGATGCTCGACGAGTCGATAGCCGCCCTGCAAAGTCATCCGCCAAAACTGATCATGCTGCAGGAGTATCCCGAAGGCGACCATCGGCGGGTCGGCAGACCGATTGACTATGTTGCGATCAATCGTTTTCGACCGTTCGTCTTGTGGCTTTTTGCCAATTACAAAAAGTTGGAAACTGTCGGCGATGTGGCTATATTCGTTCCAGTAAGTCCGGGCGCAGATCAAGAAGGAGACTGAAAGATGCTTTTCAATTTGACTATGTTTCCGACCAGTGGTCGTAAGGCTTCGATCTCGGCCGATGTAGCCCGCGTGATCGACCTGGTCGACAAATCCGGACTGCCGTACAAACTGTCACCGATGTCGACCGCTATCGAGGGTGATTGGGATTCGGTCATGACCCTGATCAACAAAGCGCGCCGCATGCTGCGCCGAAGTCACGACCGGATTTACATCCAGATTACTATCGATGACCGCAAGGGCGCCAAGAGCCGTCTCACCGGCAAAGTAGCATCGATTGAGAAACGGCTGAAACGTGTGGTTAGAAAGTGAGTGGGAGCTCTTGTAGGTCGAAACCCCTGGCCCGAAGGGACGCCGCTGGCGGGTTTCGACGGCGCGCGCTAAGCGAAAGACAGAGCTTGTCTCTGTGTCATTCCCGCGGAGGCGGGAATCCATCTTTCTCATGTCACCCTGAGCGCAGTCGAAGGGTGAATGAAGGAAACACCTGAATATGAGCACCGATATTAGAGCCGTACTCGTCACCATCCCGCGTGACAAGGCGCAGGAGTTGGCGTGCCTGATTGTCGAGAACCGCCTGGCTGCTTGTGTGAATATCGTGCCTCGGATCGAGTCTTTCTATTGGTGGGAGGGGAAGGTGCAATCCGACGACGAAGCGCTTCTGATCATCAAAACGACCAATGCTGGCTTCGATGCACTCCAACAATTCGTCCTCGACCACCATCCTTACGATCTCCCGGAGATTGTCGCCCTTCCCATCGACGCCGGGTTGGATGCCTATTTGAAGTGGGTGGTTGGGGAAGTTAGAAAGTGATTTATCACCCATGAAATGCCCGCACTGTGGACATGAGGAAGATAAAGTCGTTGATAGCCGACCCTCAAACGAAAACCGTGCTATCAGACGAAGGCGTGAATGTCTCGGCTGCAATGAACGATTCACTACTTATGAGTACGTCGAGCAGTCCACTCTCACCGTTATCAAGTCGGACAACAGGCGCGAACCGTTCGACCGTACCAAACTGCTCCAGGGACTCAAACTGGCCTGCAACAAACGTCCGGTGTCGGCCAAACAGATCGAGAACCTGGCCGATCAAGTCGAGGGGGAGATCAATAGTCGCTCCAAAAGTGAGATTCTCAGTCAGGACATCGGTGAGATCGTGATGGATCGCTTGCGCGATGTCGACGAGATCGCCTACGTGCGGTTCGCATCGGTCTACCGCAAGTTCAAAGACAAGGAAGAGTTCCTCGAAGAGATGAAAAAGTTGCTGGAGTGACACGGTCTGCCGGCAGAGCGTTTGTACTAACCGTCGTCGTTCAATGTCGACAACGGTATGGTAACACCGATGCTGTAGCTCAGATACCGCGCCGTCCGTCCGGTGCGCACTACCCCGACACCCTCCCGGTACTCGTCGACATGGTCGAGACTGAGGACGTGGTCGTAAGTGAAGTCGAAACTAAGTCCCCACTTGGTGACAAAGAACAAGTCGACCCCGGCCATTCCCCGCCAGCCGAGTTTCCATTGCGATTCGGTCTCATCCGACAACGGCTCCTCAACATCCGGGATGGTCAGCACGGTCTCGGTCTGAAATCCGTAGACACCCGGTCCGAGCGCAACGCGGGGACGGAAGAAGCCGCGCCGGGTGTCCGCGCCTATCTGCAAACCGCCATGCAACGACACTGCGTATTCACTCACGCGCTGGTCGGCGCCGGCGAAATAGGGGTCGTCGATAATCTCGACATAGGTTTCATCGGATGAAAAGTGGGAAAAGTTGCCGTCGACCCAGCCGGCCGCAAAGCCTAAGCCCGGCACTCGGAATGTCAGACGGAAGTTTCCGGTGAAACCAGGGTCGGCGAACTGGGCGTAATTTCCCTGCGGGAAAATCCCTCCGATCGATAGGTTCAACTCGCCGATGCCTCCGGCCGAAACCGGACCGCCGACACAGAGAACCAGGCCGATTAGAAATAGTATTGGTAGTGTTTTCATAGTGCCAAAGATTATCCCAAGCGGTCGATGTTGTCAAGCGATTATGTCCTCAACATTCCGTTTGACTTTTGGACCGGCTTTGCCGAATCTTACCAGCTATGATAGATGGACCTGACTCAGCGGAACAAGCCGACGAGCATCTGGACTCCGGTTCCAGCATGCCGTTTTTGACGCATCTTGAGGAGTTGCGATGGCGGCTGCTGAAGTCGATTCTTTCGATTGTAGTTTTGGCAGCCGCTGCTTTCTACTTTCGCAATGTTCTCTTCGATTTTCTGATCCTGCCACTTGGCGACACCGAGCTTCACTTTACCGAAGTCACCGGTTCGTTCTATGCCTACATGAAGGTTGCGCTGATTACCGGATTGCTGGCGGCGCTACCGTTTGTGTTCTACCAGTTTTGGTCATTCATTGCGCCCGGTCTTTACCAGACCGAGAAGGCTGCTGTGCTGCCGTTGGTGCTGGTCTCGACCATTCTGTTCTTGATCGGCGCCACTTTCTGCTACCTGACCGTTTTGCCGACGGCTTTGTGGTTTCTGATCCACTTCTCAGAAGTGTTGGTTCCGGTGATCACCGTGAATAGCTACATCAGTTTTTCCGGAATGCTCTTGGTGGCTTTCGGCTGCGGTTTTGAGTTGCCGGTTGTTTCGTATTTTCTCGGACGACTGGGTATTATCAACGCCAGATTGATGTCGAAGGTGCGGCGGTACGCTTTTGTGGCCATCCTGATTGTGGGGGCCATAATAACGCCGCCGGACGTTCTCACGCAGGTGCTCCTGGCCGGACCGGTTTATCTGCTGTACGAGATTTCGATCATAATAGTCCGAATGACCGAACGAAAACGTGAGAAGGATCAGGCTACCGAAGAGGACGAAACGCCATCTGAGTAAGGCTACCAGGCTTTACCTCGGTATCACGGCGCGTGGGCAGGGTGTTCAGTCGGGGAAGTTCATGGTTCAACTCCGCTCACCATGAGGTGATAAATCACTTCTTGCGCTTCGCGCCCTGTGACCCTGTCAAGCATTACCTGGAGTAGCACGCGCGCAGCGCGAAAAACAGGCTTGCCTGTCACCCTGAGCGGAGTCGAAGGGTGGATATATTTTGCTATCTACTGTCCCAAACAAGGTTTGAGACGGCCACCCGCCGCACCATCTGTTTGGCACAAAAGAGACGTCTGGCCGGTTGACATCCATGCCGGGGTCAGCTAAATTGTCTAAGCTGAAAGATTTCGGCGGGCGTAATTCAGTGGTAGAATGTCAGCTTCCCAAGCTGGACGTCGTGGGTTCGAACCCCATCGCCCGCTCTTTTTTTGTGGTTGAGATTTGATATGAAGGTCCGTGAAATTGACCCCACCTCGCCGCTGTTTGGGCATGTTCGTCCCGGCTACAGGCTGGTCTCGCTCAACGGTGTCAAAGTCGTCGATTCGTTGGATTTTCAGTTTCGAAGCGCCGATGAACAGGTACACCTGAAGTTTGCCGACGCCGCTGATCAGGTTCTCGAATTTGAGGTCGACGGACTGAACGACGATCTGGGACTGATGTGGGAAGAGGGCGACATAGGGCGTTGCAAGTGTCAATGTATCTTTTGTTTCGTTCATCAGCAGCCGAAAGGGATGCGTCGAACGCTCTATATCAAGGATGAAGATTACCGGCTGTCATTTACTCACGGCAACTTCATCACTTTGTCAAATGTGTCCGACAGGGAGATCGAACGGATAATCGATCAGCGACTATCACCTCTCTACGTGTCGGTCCACACCACCGACGACCGCTTGCGCCGCGAGATGCTGGGAAACCAAAAACTTGTTCCTATCAACGACCAATTGAAGCGCCTGACCGACGGCGGCATAGAACTCCACACCCAGGTGGTGTTATGTCCCGGCATCAACGACGGTGAGCATCTCGACAAGACCGTCCACGAGTTGGCTTCGCTACATCCAAAGTTGACTTCGCTGGCCGTGGTGCCGGTTGGGTTGACGCGATACCGCCAACGCCTGCCGCAACTTCGCACATATACAACCGTTGAGTCCGGCCAACTAATCGGCACCGTGCACCGGTGGCAAAGACAGTTTTTGAAATCGCTGGGCACCCGCTTTGTCTGGCCGGCCGATGAATTCTATGTAAGCGCCGGATGTAGTTTTCCCACCCATGCATCTTATGAAGCGATGCCGCAGTTTGAGAACGGGGTCGGCATGGTCCGCGAGTTTGTCACCAGGTTCAATAGGCGACGTCGCCGACTCAGACAGTTGACCAGTCACAAGCGAGTCTTGTTCGTCACCGGCCGCTCAGCCTGGCCGGTGCTGAAGCATGAAATCTGGCCGTTTCTCACCGATGAGGTTGGCCTGGCGGCCACACTGCATCCGGTAACCAATCGCTTCTGGGGCGACACGGTGACCGTTTCCGGTCTGCTGGTTGGCCGGGACTTAGAAGCCGAACTCATCAAGATGGCGCCCCAGTACGACTGCATCGTTCTTCCGCCCAATTGCTTGAACGGCGACCGGCTATTTCTCGATGACCTGTCCTTCAAAGAACTCCAGAGTGCTCTCGGGTGTCCGGTGATTGTCGGTAAGTATGACTTCGTCGAAACCATCATGGAGGTGTTTTCATGAAGCTCCCGACGGTAGCCATTGTCGGTCGCCCCAATGTCGGCAAATCGTCTTTGTTCAATCGTTTCCTGCGTCGCCCGATTGCCGTTGTTGCGGAGCAGCCGGGGGTGACGCGCGATCGCAATTACGCCGTGTGCGATTGGAGTGGGCGCAGCTTCTATTTGATCGATACCGGCGGCATAGTGGCCGGTGCCGACGAGCTGATGGAAAAGCTGATAAGCGACCAAGCGGAATTTGCAATTGCCCAGGCCGATGTCGTGTTGTTCGTGGTTGACACTCAAGTGGGTCCGGACCAAATGGAGGTGGCAATTGCGCGACGTATGAACAAAGCTGGGAAAAAGACCCTGTTAGTGGCCAACAAGGCCGATACCGATCAGTTGGAATTGCAGCGGTTTGAGTTCTACAAACTGGGTCTGGGTGATCCCATGGCCGTATCGGCCACGGGCGGACGTGGAGCGGGGGACCTGTTGGACAAGGTTGTGGAACTCCTGCCGCCACTCGATGCCGATAAGGTCGAGTCGCCGGTTATCCGAGTGGCGCTGGTCGGTAGACCCAACGTCGGCAAGTCCTCATACATTAACAAGCTCGTTGGCAAAGATCGACTGATCGTGACACCTACGGCGGGGACGACCCGTGACGCCGTGGATACGCCCTTTCATCAAAACGGACGTGACTACATGCTCATCGACACGGCCGGACTTCGAAAGTCATACAAAGTGCACGAGAACATCGAGTTCTACTCCAATCTCAGAACCAACCGGGCTATCGCCGAGTGCGATGTTGCCATCGTGTTGGTGGATGCAACCAGTTCGGTGACGGCACAGGACAAACGTATCCTGGAGCAAGTGCTCGAAAACCGGCGTCCCGCTGTGCTGGCTGTAAACAAGTGGGACTTGATCGAGAAAGACAGTCACACGGCCGATGAGTTTACTCGTCAGATCAAAGACCTGTTGGCGCGGTTTTCCTACGTGCCGGTGATTTATACCTCGGCCCTCTCTGGACTGCGCGTGCCCAAAGTGCTGTCGCTGGTCAGCGCAGCATACGATGAAACCAAGAAACGAATCCCGACCGCCGAGTTGAACGAATTCCTACAACGGGTGATCAACCGCAAGCATCCGCCATCCCGGCAAGGGAAATACATCAAGTTCAATTACGTCACTCAAAGTGAGGTCGCACCGCCGACTTTCATATTCTTCGTCAATCATCCCAAACTGATCGACAAGTCCTACCTCGGTTATCTGAGCAATCAGATACGTCACGAGTACGGTTTCGAGGGAGTGCCTTTTCGGATGAAGTTTCGACGCAAGTAGTTCCGAATCCGGTTTTTCGGTTTCCTTTCATCCCCCAAACCCGTTACGACATAAACTGATCTGCCGGCCTGCCGATACAAATCAGTATGAACGTGGTTGCCGGACAACGAAGTGCGATTAACGACCTTGAAGCACGACTTGAGGCCAAACGCGCCCAACTGCGCGACATGGCCACTATGGGGGCGGTGATCACGTCGATCCAGGAGATCAATGCCGTTTTGTCGGTAGTCATGGACATGGCTATCAGGCTGGTCGACGGCGAGGTGGGGCTCATTATGCTCGAAACCGATGGGGTGTTGAAAGTCGAGATATCCTGGGGTGTCAACGAGGAATTCGCCAAGTCACTGATGTACCTCGACGGCATGGATTTGCCCAGCTACTGCTTCAAAGTACGTGAAACCATAACATTGAATGAACTCGACCTAAAAGCCGAAGACGGGTTTGTGGTTCAGTCACTCGTATGTGCTCCTATTCAGACGTCGGAAAAATGTCACGGCGTGATGGTGATCGTGAACAAGTCGGACGCCTCGCTTTATGGCGATGAGGACAGAGAGATTCTTCAGATGCTCCTGAACTTTGTCGCCGTGGCCATCGACAATTCCAACTTGATAAGAGCCAGGCTGGACCAACAGAAGGTCGATCAGGAAATGGCCATCGCGCGACAAATCCAGGAAACCATCCTGCCCCAGGACATAGACAGTATCGACGGTGTCGACATAGGGGTAGCATACTATCCTGCGCATGAGGTGGGCGGAGATTTCTATGATCTGATCCGGGTCGACGATTCCCGGTTCGTGGTCGTGCTCGGCGACGTTTCCAACAAGGGTGTCCCTGCGGCGCTGGTAATGTCGGCTGCAGCCGGTATTATCAAGTCGATAATCAAATCCGATACCGAAATATCGGTGTCAAAGCTGGCCGAATCGCTCAATGATATCCTGGCCAATGAGATCATTAAGGATCGAGAGATGTTCGTCACTCTGTTTTTTTGCAAGTTTGATCTGGAGGCTCGTCGCTTGACCTACAGCAACGCCGGTCACATGCCGGGGCTGTTCTGGGATTCTGGCGAAAACTCTATATGTGAACTTGCCGAAGGTGGGCCTATAGTCGGGCAGTTTCCCGGCATCCCGTTCAAACAGGGTGAACGAAAACTCCATCCGGGCGACCGGCTGTTCCTGTTTACAGATGGGCTGACCGAGGCAACCGACGCCGATGACAACCTGTTCGGACGAGAGCGAGCCGAGCAGGTATTCTCCGCGGAGACCGGTCTGGAGCCGAAAGAATTCTGTGTTCGGGTCAAAGAGTGGATCGACCGATTCAGCGAAGGAGCGGGCGAAGAAACCCACGATGATTTTACCATCATGCAGGTGAAGGTCTCATGATGAGTGTTCACCTGGAACTCGAATATCCCTCCGAAATCGCTTCAGAGGCAAAACTTGTACAGCGCCTCAGGGAGCTGTTTGCGGCCAACCATGTGAGCAGTGATGAGCAAAGGGCTTTCACCCTGGCCGTTTCCGAGGCTTTCACCAATGCCCTGATCCACGGCAACCAGTTTGACCCCGACAAGACAATAAAGATATGCCTCGACATTAACGAGTCTTCGCTCCGTGCCGATATAATTGACCAGGGCCGGAACGGGCTCAGGGATGTTAACCAGCCCCGGCAGACAGATCCTCTGGCCGATGGAGGCCGGGGTATCGGGTTGATGGAACGATATGTAAGCGAAGTTCAATTCGAACAAACCGGGGATGGGGGACTCAAGGTGTCGATAACGTTAGAACGTAAACAACTTACGAATATTGAATGAGAACTTTTTATAAACCACGGAGGACACCATGGAAATCAGTGTGAAGGAATCCAACGGTGTTGCAATTCTCAATCTTCAGGGAAGACTGGATTTGTCCAGCGGTTCCTCGCTCAAGGAGCAGGTCAAACTGCTGTTCAACGACGACAAGTCAAACGTTCATCTCAATCTGGCCGACGTGGAGTTCATCAACAGCTCCGGGTTGGGTTCGCTGGTCTCAATCATGAAAGAGACCAGATTGCGCAAAGGGCGACTGACCCTTTCCAACCTGGCCAGCTATGTACAGGAGATATTCGATATCACGCAACTGTCGCATATATTTGAGATTTACGCCACTCAGGAGGAAGCCTTGAATTCCTACCAGTCGATCAATGTCGGCTGATTTGTCGGGACAAGGAAAAAGGGGTTTGTATGAATACTGCTGTTGATCAGATAGCCGAACTGCTGGCGCGTTTGCAGTCGCCGGACTTCTACGAGAGAGAAGAGGCGGTTCGGAACCTGGGCTCATACGGCGAGGATGAGGCGGTGGCCGGCCTGGTGATGGCTCTGGAAGATCCGGACATGGGCATCAGGGAACTGGCTGCCAACCTGCTCAGTCAGATGAAGGGCAATACAGCCTCTCAGCTACTGATCAGTTTCCTCGGCCACGCCGACATCGGCACCCGCAATCTGGCCGCCGAGATTCTGGTGAAGATCGGCGAAGAAGCCGTGGGGCCGCTGCTGGACGATATCGATAATGATGACTACGACATACGCAAATTCATCGTCGATGTGCTTGGGCTCATCAAAGACCGGCGGTCGGTAGAGCAAATCTGTCGCAAACTGTATGATGAAAACTCCAATGTGGCCTGCTCGGCCGCCGAAGCGCTCGGTGAAATAGGTTCCAAAGAAGCTGTGCCGGCGCTGATCGGGTCCTTTGAAAACGTCGAAGATGCCCGTCTTCAGGCCGCCGAAGCACTCGGAAAGATCGGTGATCCATCATCTTTGGACAAACTCTATGGCTTTGCAAAAACTGATGATCCGATGATACAGTATGTCGTTCTGGAGGCAATCGGGAATATTGGCAGAACCGAATCGATATCGCATTTGATGCCGCATCTCGATGACGAAGACAGCACCATAGCCGAAACCGCCTTGATGGCCATCATCAATATCAGCCTGAAAAACGATGGAAAGATAGAGTGCGACCTGCCTTTGGACAAATTCACTCATTTCCTGTTCGACGGTTTGAAGAACCACAACCGAAAAATCACCGAATTCACCTTGAGCACGCTGAAGCACTGGTACGGGGAAGAAGTCTTGTCGCCACTGCTGGATACTTTGGATTCGGTCGAGGAAGAAGATCGTTGTCGGATTTCGGACATTCTGGTCGAGGTCGGACCTTCGTCTGTTAGCTCGATGCTGGACCTGTTCGCCGACTCTTCGCTCGTTGCCAAACTGACCATGCTGGATGTGATCAAGCAGTTCATTGATCCCAACACTGCCCAACGCTTGATTACGTTTGCCGAAGACCCTGAGCCGGACGTCAGACAGAAGATTGCTCACTTGCTGGGGATATCCGGATTCACCGGCGCTATTGAGCCCTTGAAAGTGTTAGCCGGCGATAAGATCGGACATGTTCGTTCAACGGCTTACGCGGCTTTGGGCTGGCTGGCCACGGAGAATGAAATCGACTTTCTGTTCGAAGGGTTGCAAGACTCTTATGCCGACGTTCGGCAGGCCGTGCTGGGCGCGCTTATCGTAATCGGCGCACCGCGAGTTGTCGAACGGTTCACCAGCGACCTTTATCATGATGATGTCGAACGACAGCGGTTGGCCGTGACTGCTCTCGGAATGATCGGTGACGCCGACGTGGTTGGACCGCTGCTGGGTGCCGTCAATCATCCCGATGCCTCAGTCAGAAAACTGGCGATAGCATCGTTGGGCAGAATTCAATCGGTAACCGATGTGCAACCGTTGGTACTGGCATTGTCCGACGAGAGTGCGGCAGTTCGCAAGGCGGCGGTCTCGGCACTCCTGGAAGTAAAGGGCCAGGAAGCTGTCCACGACATCCGAGCTTTGTTGGAGGACGTTGATGTTTGGGTGCGCTACCATACGATAAATGCGATTGGTGAATTGGGTGTCGCCAGTTATGCAGACCATATATTGCCATACCTGGAAGATGACCAGGACATCATACGAATCGCCGCCGTCAAGGCCCTGGCCCTGATGGGCAGCCTGGAGGCCGTTCCCAAATTGCGCGAGCTCGGGTCGGACAAAAACGAAGATATCGTGCGAGCTGTCCAGTCGGCGGTGTCGGAACTGGAGGGAAGTGTCTGATGGATAATCCGTCAATATTGGTGGTCGATGACGAACTGCTGATTAGAGACCTGTTGTATGACTTCTTTCACGATCAAGGTTGGGACATAACCGTGGCGGAAAGCGGCCAGAAAGCTCTCGACATCATGCAGGAAAGACAATTCGATGTTCTCCTGACCGATTTGCGCATGCCGGCGATGGATGGAATGACCCTGACCAGCCAGGTGCAACAGGACTATCCGGATGTTCCGGTGGTAATCATGACCGGATACCCGTCGGTCGATTCGGCCGTGGCGGCCTTGCGCACCAGGGTAGCCGACTACATAACCAAACCGTTCAACGTTAACGACCTCTTCAAGCGGGTGCTATCCCACCTGCCCAAAGAGGGTGAAGGAGCAGACTGATTATGACGCTTCAAGACCAACAGCGCGTTTTGATAACCGATGATGAAGCGGCCATCAGGGATGATCTGAGTGAGTATCTCACTAATCTGGGATATGTCGTCGATGCAGTTTCCGACGCAGCTACCACCGTGTCTTCGGTTACAGATGCCGAATACAACGTTCTGCTGTTGGATCACATGCTGCCGGACAATACGGGCCTGGACATCCTGCCCGACCTGCTTGCAACTTGTCCCAAGTTGAGCGTCATTGTGATGACGGGTTATCCCACCGTGGACATGATTATCTCAGCCGTGCGACGGGGGGCGTGCGATGTTGTGGTCAAACCTTTCGAACTCAAAGAGCTGTCGCAGGCGGTTGAGCGGGCCTTGGCTCGCAATCATCGACTGATTGAGGGGATTGTCGACGGCGGGGATGCTATGACCGACGACCATGCAGCCGGTCCCAGTGCGGACGTATACAACCGGCCGAAAGCCAGGTCGACGGCCAATAGCTAAAAAGGGCGCTTGAATTCTCAAAAGGGTGGAATATGCTAACATCGTCCACGGCTGAACCGGAAATGACCGCTGAAGAATTCGTGATGATAAGAGATTTCATCCACGAAAAAAGCGGCATTTTCTTCGCTGAAAATAAAACATACCTGTTGAAAAACAGACTCATCAAGAGAATGAGTGATCTGGAAATCAAATCGTATCGCGACTACTTCTATCATGTCAAGTACGACACATCGCTCGTTGAGTTCAAGGAACTCATGAACCTGATAACGACCAACGAAACCAGTTTCTTCCGCAACGAACCCCAGTTGCTTTCCTTTTCCGACGAAGTGCTGCCCCTGATGGTTAAGACCAAGAAAGAGGGCGGGGGACCGAAAAGTATCAAAATATGGTCAGCCGGGTGTTCGACCGGAGAGGAGCCCTACACGCTGGCCATGATGATTATGGAAAAGCTGGGTAACCTGAGCGGGTGGAAAGTAGAGGTGATTGCCAACGACATCTCCGAACAAGTCCTTTCGCAGGCTCGCAAAGGAGAATACTCGGGCATTACCTTGCGAAATGTAAAGCCGACCGTCCTCAATCGGTTCTTTGACAAAGTCGGAGACAGCTTTCGAGTGAAACCGGAGGTCAAGGCTTTGGTCAAGTTTTCGCACATCAACTTAAACGAGCCGCGCCAGATGTCGATGCACTCCGGGTTCGACACGATTTTCTGTCGTAACGTGATGATCTACTTCTCAGATGAAGTCAAGCGTCAGATTGTGCGAGGTTACTACAACAGCCTCCAGCCCGGCGGCTACTTCTATATCGGACACTCGGAAACGCTTCACGGTATTTCCAAGGCCTTCAAATTGGTCTATTTCAAGAACGCCTTGGTCTATCAAAAGGAAGCTGTAGCGGCTGCATCCGGCTCCAAACCAGGCAGCATGTCGGCCTCGGCAACGGCCGGACCATTGGCCGGGAAACCCAACGCAGCAGGCGGTGCGCGGCGCGCCATGGATCTATTGAGCAAAATAAAACCGATGACGGTGAATAGATAACGGCAAATGCCTCTACACGGGACAAGTACCTATGGCACTCAAAATATTGGTAGTAGATGACTCACCGACCGTGGTGAAATTCGTGTCTTTCTCCCTTAAGAAAAGCGGATACGAGGTTGTCACCGCCTGCGACGGGATGGATGCAATTGAGAAGATATCGAATCTGACCGAGCAGATCAGTCTGGTAATCACCGATCTCAACATGCCCAACCTGGACGGATATGGCTTGATCGAGGCCCTGCGTCAGAACCCCGAGCATGTCGGTACTCCGATAATCATACTCTCTTCGGAGGATGGCGAAGAAGATCGCAAGAAAGGTATCGAGGTAGGTGCCAGTTCATATCTGGTAAAGCCGTTCAAGGCCTCAGTCTTGATCGACGAAGTCTCACGATATTTGAATCAAGAAGAAAAAGTAAGTTGAGCAATAAGGAGGTTGCGTGGCAGATCTTAAAATTCTAGCGGTCGATGACAGCCCTACGATGCGGCGAATCATCATCAATACGCTCAAACGCGCCGGGTTCGAAGATGTTGTCGAAGCCAGTGACGGCCGGGATGCTCTGGCCAAGATGAAGGTTGAGAAGATCAACTTCATTATTACCGATTGGAACATGCCGGAGATGGATGGACTCTCGTTCGTAACTACTTTGCGCGGTATGGCCGAGTATAAAAGCCTGCCGATTCTCATGGTGACCACCCGTTCAGTCAAGGACGATATCATGGAAGCCTTGAAGGCCGGAGTCAACAACTACATCGTGAAGCCGTTCACCCCGGAGACTCTAAAGGACAAAATCGAACAGGTTCTGGCCGGTTAACGGCCTGTTTGAATAGGAGAATACGATGTCGAATAACCAACCGCTACCAATGAAAATCCAGCAGGAGATAGAGGAACTGGCTTCTTCCATCAACGAGATAGTAGTCAAGTTCAAAGAGTTGCACCACCCCCTTCTCGAGTCCAGCGAGAAAGTTCCCAAGGCCACGGAACAACTCGACAAGATCAGCGAGCAAACTGAAGCAGCCACGCATCAGATGCTGGATCGGGTCGAAAAGATCGTGCAACACGTTGAAGATTCAAAATCCAGTCTGACGGAGATCAAAAGGTGTGTCACCGAAGATCGCGTAGGCGAAATCGAAGGGTTGGCCGATGCCTTGATAGACAAAGCAAATGTCACCTGCAACGACGCCTATACCATAATGGATGCCCTTCAGTTTCAGGACATAACCGCCCAACAGATGAACCACGCTGCCGCTCTGTTGGAAGACATAGAAGCTAAACTCCAAAACATAATGGGTGCACTCAAAGGCAATCAGGATTCTCAATCCGAAACTGACTCAGACAAGAAGTCTCGCGTCTATGATCCGCACGCTGACCTCTTTGAGAAGAAGACTGATCAGTCGGCAATTGATGACATGTTTGCGCGAAAAACCTGATTCATCCTGAGAGTTTCAACATGACTACCGACACCGACTTCGAACTGGATGAAATGCAGGAGATCATAGATGATTTCCTCATCGAAGCTGATGAGTTGATCGGCTCGCTCGACAACAACTTTGTCAAGCTCGAATCCTCGCCCAAGGATCTGGATCTGCTCAACGAGATATTTCGTGCCGTGCACACTATTAAGGGTACCTCTAGTTTCCTGGGCTTTGACCAGGTCACGACTTTGTCGCATAAAATGGAGGACATTCTTAACAAACTGCGCAAGGCCGAAATGACCGTATGTCCGGAAATCATGGATATCCTGCTTGAAGGTCTGGACCTGCTGAAAGTGCTTTTGGACAATGTCCGGAACAAGGTTACCGACGAGATCGATCTTGCCGACATTCTAAATCGGTTGCAGGTCAAGATCGATGGAGCAGCCGAAGTCCCGCCGGAGACTCCTGAAGAATCAGAACCGGTGTCAACGGTTGGCAACCCACCTGCGCCGGCCGAGACAAAACCGATGCCCTCGGCGGCCGTTGCCGAAAAGGCAAAAACCAAAGCGTTAGCGCCAACTCAACGTAGTGGCGCTGACCAGACAATTCGGGTCGACGTAGATCGACTTGACAGCCTGATGAACATGACCGGTGAATTGGTGCTCAGCCGCAACGGTCTCATGCAGACAGTTGGCAAGCTGGGAACCGAGCACGATGGTGAGTATCAGCTGGAGGACCTAAACCGTGCGGCCAAAGCGGTGAATTTCATCACGACAGAACTTCAGATGGCCGTGATGAAAATGCGCATGCAGCCGGTCGGCAAGGTGTTCAGTCGCTTCCCACGCCAGGTCCGTGATCTTGCCCGCGAATCAGGCAAACAGATTGAGTTGGTCATCTCCGGTGAACACACCGAGCTGGACAAATCGGTGATCGAGGAGATCGGAGATCCCTTGATGCACATTATTCGCAACTCCTGTGACCACGGATTGGAATCGGTGGAGGAAAGGCGCCAGAAAGGCAAGGCCGAAAAAGGCACCGTGAACCTCTCCGCAGCGCAGGAAGGCTCCAGTATTATCATCAAAGTATCCGATGACGGCCGTGGCTTCGACGTTGCTGCCATTCGCACCAAAGCGGTCGAACGAGGATTGGCTAGCCGGGATGAGATCGACCGCATGAGCGACCGCGAAGCCTTTGCCTTCATCTTTGAAGCCGGCTTCTCAACCGCCCAGAAGATCACCGACGTTTCCGGTCGTGGTGTCGGTATGGACGTCGTTCGAACGAACATACAAAAGCTGAATGGCATTGTCGAGCTCGATTCCGCTAAGGACGTCGGCAGCACCATCAGCATCAAACTGCCTTTGACCTTGGCCATCATCCAGGGCCTCCTGGTCGAGAGTGACAACGACATTTTCATATTGCCGCTGTCTTCAGTTCACGAGACCGTCAAAACCGAGGGATCGGAAATACATTATGTAAATCAGCACCCTGTGTTTAGACTGCGTGATGAGATAATCCCGCTGATAAACCTATCACACATTATCAACAACGACAGCAAAGGCTTCGAGATGACAGAGAAGCCATACATAGTAGTGGTAGGGCTGGCCGAGAAAAAGCTCGGAATGATGATTGATCGGTTCCTGGGGCAGGAGGAAGTGGTCATCAAGTCCATGGGTCAGTACCTGGGTTCCACTACCGGTGTCGCAGGTGCGACAATTCTGGGCGATGGCCGTATTCGACTCATCGTTGACCTGATAGGTTTGTTCAAACTGGCGCGCAAACTTGGCGGCTGACGAAAGGGTGTCTGTGGTCGTATCACAAAAGCAAATCAAAGTACTTGTGGTTGACGATTCCGCTTTCATGCGGAAGGCTTTATCGATGATGCTGGAGTCCGATCCCGGCATCAAAGTCATCGGTACTGCGCGCGACGGGGAAGAGGGTATCGAAAAAGTTCGCAATCTCAAGCCCGACCTGGTCACGATAGATATCGAGATGCCGCGTATGGACGGACTGGCGGCTTTGCGTGAAATCATGAACACCTGCCCACTGCCGGTAATGATGATTTCATCACTGACCACCGACGGCGCCAGCGCTACTCTTGACGCTCTGGAAATGGGTGCGGTCGACTTCATCCCCAAGCAGTTATCGTTTGTCAGTCTTGACATCGTCAAGATCAAAGATGAACTCCTGGCCAAAATCAAAGACATCGCCCGCCGCAAAAACGTGCTCATGGCCTGCGCTCGACGAGCCAACTTCGCCCGGCTTACCGACACTCGCACAAAGCCGTCATCGACACGACCATCTCGTCGGGTGGTCAGCCCTACTGTTCCGATCAAATCACTAAGAAAACGAAATCACCTCATCGGACTGGTAGCGGTCGGATCATCAACCGGTGGACCGCCGGCCTTGCAGAATATCATCCCGCGACTCCCGCGCAATCTGCCGGTCGGCATCGTGATTGCACAGCACATGCCGGCGACATTTACGACATCGTTGGCCGAACGACTGGATAAACTGTCCAAGCTGTCGGTAAAGGAAGCAGAGGACGGCGACAAAATAGAACCGGGTACCGTGCTGGTTGCTCCCGGCGGAAGACAGATGACGATAAAACGCAGTACGCGGGGAGCCAATGTCCACGTCGGCGACCAGCCGACCAGCGCTCTGTACAAACCGTGTGTAGATGTAATGATGAATTCGGTCGTTAACGCCTACGGCAGTTCGACCATGGGCGTGATCCTCACCGGGATGGGCAGCAATGGTGTGGCCGGACTGAAAAACGTCAAGTCCAAGGGGGGGGTAGTACTCGCACAAAACGAAGAGACCTGTGTAGTCTACGGTATGCCACGGGCCGCTGTCGAAGCCGGTGTTACCGACCATATCGTTCCGATCGAAATCGTTGCCGACGAAATCATGACATACTTCTGAGTCGGTAATCCCTCGCCGGTATTCAATAACTCTATGTAGGGCGGGCCCGTCTTCGCCTGTGCGCCGCGGCGTGAACCGGCCGAAAGTGTTGTGCGTTTGTGGTGTCGTGGCGACCCGGCCCGACACCCGGCCACAGACCCACTGGCTGTCACGCGAGTCGCATGACAGCACCTGAAACCGAAGTTCATGGTTCGACTCCGCTCACCATGAGGTTGTCGAAACCTCGTGCCTCGACTACGCTCGGCATGAAAGATTCTTGTGCCCGGCAAATGTCCACATCTGCCGTTGTCTTATGCCTCCAACTACGCTCGGCATGACAGGTTCCAGCAACGACGGCATATCCGCGAATTCCCCCGACCGGCCCCGAAACCGGATTCGGGCTAACATGTTTTAGTTGATTGCAATTGCCGTCTGGGCGTTTTTATCACCGAATTGCGTATTGTCACTGGAATGACGTCATGGATGACAAGGAAAGAACAGCCGTACTGACAACCGAAGATACCGAGGATGTGTCTCGTTTCACCGAGTCGTATGCTTCGTTCAACCGCATCGTGAACTCCCTGCAGCGAAAATACATTGAGTTGCAAAAGGAGTTCACCAATCAGAACGAGGAACTGGCCAAGGCCAATCGGCAGCTAATCAAGCTGAGCCGTGTTCAGGCAGATATCACCAGTTTTCTCAACAGCATTCTGGATTCACTGTCAGCCGGTGTTATTGCCGTTGATCAGTCCGGGCGAGTCACACACTTCAATCCAGTGGCTGCGAGAATTATGGAAATCCCACATGACGTGCCATTGGGGAAACTGTACCGGGACTGTATCAATCCGGGTCATCCCTCTGAGGCCAACGCACTGCGGGCAGCCGAGACCGGCCGCGAAGTGTCGGCCCAGGAAAAAGAGATCGTAGTCTCCTCGGGCGCCACCCGGCAGTTGTCGGTTTCCACAACGATCTTGAGGGACCAGGATGGGCAGGCCAGCGGGGCTGTGGAACTGTTTCAGGATGTCACCAAAACGCGCAAGATGGAATCGGAACTGGCCAGATTGAACACTATGGCGGCGTTGGGTGAAATGGCCGCGACTGTAGCGCACGAGGTCCGCAATCCGCTCTCGGCTATCGCCGGTTTTGCCGGATTGTTGAGTCGTGAGTTTGACGAAAACGATCCACGGAAGGCCACGGCCGGAAAAATCACACAAGGGGTCGAGCGGCTGAACCAGACGGTCGAGACACTCTTGAATTATAGTCGCTTTCAGGAGATTAGTCGACACGAGGTTGTGCATCACGATTTTGTATTGTCGACGATTGAACAATACCGACGTGAAAACCAGAATCGCCTGCCTAATCTGCAGGTTCGCGTGGAAGAATTTGAACCTACAGAAGCGGCCCATACCATCACCAATCTGGACACCGTGCTCTACCGGCAGGTTCTCATAAATATACTCGACAATGCCGTCCAAGCCCTCAATGGCTCGGGCGAGGGCGAGATTAGGGTTCGGTCCCGCTTGTGGACGTCTGAAGAGGCGGCCCGGGTGTCCAGCCAGCATGTAGTGCTTGATGTCGATGAGACAATTTTGGAAACAATCATCTCAGATAACGGTCCCGGGATTGATCCGGAGCATGTTGACAAGGTGCTTGCTCCGTTTTTCTCCACTCGTCCCGACGGGAACGGGCTCGGGCTGGCGATGGCCTGGAAGATAATGAAAACGCACGCGGGTGATATCCTGGTTCAATCGAGTTCTGTGGGGGGGGCGGCTTTCCACCTGTTGCTACCCACCAGAATCAATCACCACAAGAGGGAGCAATCCAAATGAAACACTCAGTGTTGGTTGTCGATGACGACAACCTGGTGAATGAACTTGTCTATGAAACGCTCAATCGGGCAGGGTATGATTGCCGCACAGCTCATTCGGCTGAAGAAGCGATGGCCGAGTTGAACGACCGCGAGGCCGACATCATTCTGTCGGATCTAAAAATGCCCGGTATGGATGGTATCGAACTGTTGAAATACGTCAAAAAGTCTTCCCCGGATGTAGTTGTTATCATGATCACAGCCTTTGGGACTATCGAGACAGCGGTTCGGGCCATCAAGTTGGGCGCCGATGATTTTCTTATCAAGCCGGTCGTCCCGGAAACAATCGAGCATATCACGGCGCGCGCTTCCGAGATGCTGGACCTGCGACGCGAGAACGCTATCATGAAGCGCGACCTGACCCACAAATTCCAGAACCTGGTGGGTAAGTCGACCTTGATGAAGGAAATCTTCGATATGGTCGAGTCGGTCGCTGATGCTCGTTCGACTGTGATGATCACCGGCGAGTCCGGGACCGGCAAAGAACTGGTGGCGCGTGCGCTTCACTATACGTCGAACCGAAGCAGTGGTCCTTTCATCAAACTCAACTGCGCGGCACTGCCTGAGAACCTGGTCGAGGCTGAACTATTCGGCTACGAAAAAGGCGCTTTTACCGACGCCAAAAAGACCAACCGGGGTCGCTTTGAATTGGCCGATGGCGGCACGCTGCTACTCGATGAAATCTCAGAGATGCCGTTGAATCTGCAATCCAAGCTGCTCAGAGTAATCCAGGAGCGTGAATTCGAGCGCGTCGGGTCCAGCTCGACAATAGCTGTAGATGTCCGTCTGATTGCTACTTCCAACCGCAATCTAAAGGAATACATTAATAATGGTCGATTCCGCGAAGACCTCTTCTATCGCCTCAATGTAATCCCTATCGCCATCAGCCCATTGGATGAACGCAAGGAAGACATACCGCTCTTGGTCGAGCATTTTATCGACAAGTACAACCGTGAGAATTCTCGCCAGATAATGGGCGTCGATTCGACTGCTCTGAAACTTCTCATGAAGTACCATTGGCCCGGCAATGTGCGTGAACTTGAAAACTTGATCGAGCGGGCGGTTGTAACCACTCGTGGCGACACGCTCACCGAGGATGATTTCCCGGCCGATTTGGCGCTGGGTCCGATTGCCGACGACCTGCCGTCTTTGCGGGTGCCGATGAAACTCGAAGAGGGCAGCAAGTATCTGATACTCAAGACGCTTGAGAAGTTCAACGGCAACAAAACCAAGGCAGCGGAAGCCCTGGGCATTACGACCCGTACCATACGCAACAAATTGGCCGAGTACCGCACCGAAGAAATGGTGTAAGCAAGCTTACTTTTTTCGCGCTTCGCGCGCTTCCCCTGTCACCCCGAGCGGAGTCGAGGGACGTCGGGTGGCCGCCTCAAACCTTGTTTGGGGCGGGATATCTGTTGCGCAAGAACCACCCCCAAAGCGACTTTGAGGGTGCCACCCGGACCGTACAAATGGCTTTGTTTCCCGGAAAAAGTACTTTTCCGGCGGCTTGGGTTGGAGAGTCAGCAGGTTTATTGGCTTTGTGGGGGTAGGCTGCAATTTGTTTTTCATTCGTGGGCATAGCATGGTCCTTTACCTACGGACCTGCCGTCAGTATTTGGGGGGAAGTTGTGGGGTTTTTGTGAAGTGGGGCTTTGTTCTTGGTAGAGGCAACTGGGGGGCTGGCCTGCAGTAATTGGCGCTAAGTCCGACGGATTACAGACCGGCCTCCTTTGCAAGTCGCAACATCTCATCCAGCATCTCTGCGAATCGAGGACACTTAGTCCGGACCGTTTCAGGATCGAGAACTCCAAACAACTCCACACCATGGGTTGTCTTTTTGTATGTGCGACGCGTTTTTTCACGATACAGTCGTTGAAGCAAAACACAGGGAGGTTCGTCGAAGTTCACGGTTTCAGGTGCTGCAACTCTAGCCGGTAAGCGCTTGCTGACCTCGCTGGGAAATATCTGTGGTTGGGCAAGAAGCCAGGCTTCGACCTCATGCACGGCAAAAAACTGGTGGAATTTCAAATGTCCGACTCTTTCCTCTATATGCTGTTTCCCCCAATCGTATCTTTCCTCCGATGAAGTTTTGTGACTTGGGTAGATAGTCGGTCCGTAGAGATCAAGAATGGCAATAACGGCTATTATATCTGGTTCCTTGAGTCGCAATTTAGCTTTCTTTTCTGCTTCTGAGTATAGATCGTTCCACCCTGTGAACTTTACAGGTTTGATACCTACAGGTTTTGAGAGTCTCGGGTCCAACCAACGCTTCAGGAGTTTTGGCAAGCCCAATTTCTCTGTTTTACCCTCGCAAAACAGAAGGAACTTCACGCCTCTTCCTCCAACTCACCAGATTGAAAGTAAGAACCTAGCGAGTATTCCTTTAGCCATTCTGCTAACTTGTCATCGTCAAAATTCCGTAAGCGTGTCTCGCCATTGTCCCACCTAACCACGGTTGTAACTGGCTGGGTAGTGCCAAAGGCGTCTAAGAACTGTGGGGAGTGCGTCGTCAATATGATTTGCGCGCGTTGTGACGCTTCGACGGCATATTCAGCCACGATGGGTAGCATAGATGGATGTAGCCCAGTCTCAGGTTCATCAATAGCTATCACAGGAGCTGGTGAAGGCGAAGCTAACACGGTAAGAAGGAAGAGGAATCTCAGCGTACCGTCCGAGAGATCAGAGGCCGATTGCGCACGCTTGAGGCTTTTCCACCGCACACGCAGCTCGATTCGCTGATCCGAAGCGGGTGAAAACACAAGTTCTTCAAAATCGTCCCCAAAAGCCGCATTCATGGCTGAGTTTATGTCTTTCTTAAAGTCCCTGTCATCGGTGTAAAGCGTGTGGAGTACCGATATCAGGTTCTGCCCATCAGGTTCTACTCGCTTTTCGGGCCTTGACACCGATGGTTGGCGAATCATCGCATCTCGATTAACGTGAATGTCGTGGTAGACACACCACGAAGCCAACTCCTCCTGAAACCTCGGAATCAGTTCGTTTACCGAAAATGGACCAGCGGCAAATGAGAGTAACGTCTCTTGTTCTGGTACTTGATCTTCCGGGGCACTGAGCTTTTTCTCCTCAGGGTCGAAGACATGCGCGCGAAACTGATGCCGCTCCAAAAACTTAAAAGGCTGGTCTCTCTGGCCCAATTCTACCTCATAGAAGTTACCGAGAAGCTCATGATCGATGCGATACGCGCTACTTTGGCCAATTCTGCCCAATATCAACTCATAGGTCAGTGATTTCCTTTCAGAGTCGCCGTACTTGTCCAAGGACGAGCCCTTTACTCTCACACAGATTTGGTCGTCAATACCGTCCCAGACCAGCGGCTCCATGCCACCGGATCTTTGAACATGTTTTCCCAATCGACCCTGAGCAGACACCGCCATAAGCTCAAGCAGCCTCAAAAGATTTGACTTGCCGGTGGCGTTCGGTCCAATCAGTACGTTTAGATTGCCCGGCTCCCATCTGATGTCGCGAAGCGATCTGAATCCCTTTACATCAAGTCCAATTATCTTCATGTCTATCTCCAGTCAGCGCGTCTTCAATTCAAATACTCCAAGGCAATACCCTCCGAACCCAAGAGGTCGTAGGGTCTGTCTTTGTAACGCCACTACTATAGCTTATGGCAAAGATTCACAATCTCCCCATAATAGCAAGCAAAAACCCCGCAGTACACCCGTACACCGTTGTATGTGCGTCATCGGCTCGCCTCTCCCAACCCGCAGCTTTTCCCTTCAAATCCGCACAATCCTGCCGATATACTCAAGAAGAGGCTGAATCCGGTTGGCGGGTTCACGCCGCGGCACGCAGGCGAAGACGGAACCGCCCTACAAGAATTGTCGAAACCTCGCTTCGCGACCCCTTCGGGGCAGGGGTTTCGACCTACATTTCCCTTCAAAACAGCCGAATCCTGCCGATATACTCAAGAGGAAGCTGATTTGGGCAATAGCAGTTTTTGGCCAATGCCCAGCCGCTGAAATAGGTCGCTATACGTAAGAGGACGACGTTAGCAGATGGATATAGCAACTCTGATGGGATTGGTTCTGGCCGTCGGTGCAATCGGCGGCGCATACTTGCTCGAAGGCGGCAATCCGGACGCAGTGTTTCTCACCGCGCCGATCCTAATCGTGCTCGGCGGCACCATCGGTGCAACCACGATTACAACCTCAATACGTACCGTACTCCAGGTGCCGACTTTTCTCAGGTTGGCCTTTTTCGGCAGTTCGCATCCGTCCAATTTTACTATCGAGAGAATCGTCAAGCTGGCCGAGAAAGCTCGCCGCGACGGTATCTTAGGGTTGGAGCGAATGTTGTCGGAAATCAGCAACCCGTTTTTTCGCAAGGCGGTCCAACTGGTGGTCGATGGTACCGAAGTGACCGTACTTAGAGAGATTCTTGAAACTGAGATTGCGTATATTGAAGATCGTCACCGTAAAGGGATCGCCTTTTTCAAGAAGGCCGGTGGTTTCTCGCCAACTATGGGTATCCTCGGCACCGTGCTGGGATTGATTCAAGCACTCAGCGACACCTCCGATGCGTCGCGCATGGCCGGCTCGATTGCCGTCGCTTTTATCGCCACGTTGTGGGGAGTCGGTCTGGCCAACTTGTTTTTTCTGCCCATTTCCGACAAGTTACAGATGCGTCACGAAGAAGAACTGGCCCATCTGGAACTGATCCTGGAGGGTGTAATCGCGCTTCAGTCCGGTGACACGCCGCGCAATGTCCGCACTCGTCTGATCGGTTTCGTGGCTCCGCGCCATCGTTATCAAGAGGTGTAAGAATGCCTCGTCTTCGCCGTAAGAAATCCAGTGATGACCAGGAAAACCACGAACGCTGGCTTTTGACCTACGCCGACATGATCACGCTTTTGTTGGCGTTGTTCATAGTGATGTATTCGATGTCTCAGATAGATGCCAAGCGATTCGGCAAAATGGCCGAGGCGCTCAACGGCATACTCAAAGGTGGGCAGACCATTATCAACCAATCTGGGGAGGACCAGTTCAAGACCGGCCATGGTGTGCTCAAACTGGGCGACCTGCGCATGATCCAGCGTCAGGTTGAGGAGCAGACCGAAGTTAAGGGGCGTTCAGAAGAGGTACTGACCGAAATAACCGAGCGCGGCCTGGTCGTGCATATTGTCGAGTCGGCGGTGTTCCAACCTGGCTCGGCTGACCTGCAACCTGCGGCCATGCAGTTGTTGGACCTGGTCTACGAGACGATCCGAGGTACGCCCAACCACATTCGGGTCGAGGGTCACACTGATGACGCGCAGATAAAGTCGACTCGTTATCCATCCAACTGGGAGCTGTCGGCGGCTCGGGCCACTGAAGTAGTGCGTTACTTCGTAAGCAATTACAATATCGATGAAGGTCGCATCTCGGCGCTTGGCTACGGCGAGTTTCGGCCTATCCGACCCAACAACTCGATTGAGAACCGTGCCCTCAATCGCCGCGTGGATATCGTGGTGCTGACCCGCGAGTTGTCGCAAAAAGAACCGTCCTCGCAATTGTACGGCGAGGCGGATCAATAGCAAAAACTTCCGCCGTCAGGCGGCAATCGTTTCCCATTCAAATAGACAAACGTACCGCGTCGCGTTCACGATTGAGTCGTAACCGCCCGCAATACATGGAAATAGGGAAGAGGCGCCGCTTTTGGCATTAACCTTGCTCAATAGCCATGCGAAGAAAAACGTATGAGTGATTTGCATGGTAAACAAGACAGCTAGTTTCGTGTTCAACCGAGTCGGAGTTCCCAAGTTCGAGAAATACCTCGACCTGGCTTCGTTTCGTCACAAACTGGTCGGCGGCAATGTGGCCAATGTATCGACGCCCGGCTATCGCACCCGCGATATCGACTTCAACGCCGAGTTCGCCCGTTTGACCAAAGAGACCGATAATCTGGCCGGACTGACCACGAACAATGCACACCTACCGCTCGGCTTTCACTCCGAACGACCGCCGGAGCCTGATGAGGTGAAGGTTTCCGAAGGTGAGATGAACTCAGTCGACATCGACAAAGAGATATCGAACCTGGCTCAAAACGAGTTGGTGTTTACCGTTGCGGCCAGACTGCTCAAACAGAAATTTGACGGTCTGCGCAAGGCAATAACGAGCAGATAAAGGAAAACAGATGGCCGGTATACTCAACGCTATCGAGGTATCATCGCAGGGTCTCTCCATTCAGCGTGCCCGGATGAATACCGTGGCCCGCAACATCGCTAACGCCGAAACCACGCGCACCGAAGAAGGCGGGCCCTACCGTCGTCGTCGCGTACTGGTGGAAGAAGAGAAAGTCCGGACCGGATTTCGTAATTTGATCAAACATGCCGGTACCCAGCTTTCGCGCACAAGTAAGAAACATATACCGGCGCACTCGAATTTGGTGACGCGCAATGTTGAAACGCCTACGGTCGACTTCGATGAAGCCGTCGATACCGAGTCGAACTTCAAGATAGTGCATGATCCGTCTCATCCCGATGCCGACGCTGAAGGATACGTCGAGATGCCGGATGTTGAAATTGTTACCGAGATGGTAGACATGATGGCCGCCACGCGTGCCTATGAGGCCAACACGGTGGCTATATCGGCGGCCAAGAAGATGGCCGAGTCTGCAATGGATATCTAAGTTCAGGAAGGAATAGAAAATGCAAGTTAATCCCGTAGGCGTACAGTCCTATCAACAACTCAACCGTCAGGATAAAGCAGCCGGCGGCGCCGACGAGTCCGGTCAATCGACCGAGTCGACCAAAGTAACGATTAATCCGACCGATCAAGCCGGTGAATCTCGCCTGGCCGTGAAAGTTCCGCGCGGCAGTTATGCCGACAATTTGTCCGGAGCCGAGATGCGTGCCCTGGACCTTTTGTTCAATCGTTTTACCGACGCCACCAGGTTCGGTGCCGGCTATGCCGATGATGCCGACAGCGACGTTGCCGAGGCCGGCATGGGTAAAGTAATCGATATGAAAGCATAGGCTTCGGAATGGGCATAGGCATCAACAACACTCAGCGGCTTGTCCCCGGTCTCATCGAGCGTCCCGGCGGCAAAATTGTCGACCTGCCGAAAGATGAAACTGTCAAGCAGGCCAATTTCACCGAGATGCTGAGTGGATTGGTGAATAACGTCAATGAGCTGCACGACGAATCGGGCCGGATTCAACAGGCCTTCCTGGCCGGTGAGCCGGTCGAGTTGCACCAGATCATGATCAAGGCCGAACAGGCCGGTATTGCCACCGACCTGCTTTTGGAGATACGAAACAAGTTAATGACCGCTTACAATGAAATAATGCGCATGCCACTGTAGGCAGCAGGCGTTGAGCCCGGTCGACCACGGATGGTCTAAGCACCGGAACCGATAGGAATGGTTTATGGAGGCTCTGAAAGAATACTTAAAGAACATATCAGGATTTGTCGGCCGCATGTCGCCCAGCCAGGTGATGATGCTTTTGGGTGTCATCACCGGCACACTTGTCGGCGTCGTGTTCCTGGTCGGCTGGCTTAACACCGTCACCTACGAACCACTGTACTCGGACCTTGATGAGGCCGAAGCAGGGGAGGTGGTGGCGTACCTGGGCCAAAACAACATCGACTACCAACTGACCAGTGGTGGACGCACAATCGAGGTGCCGTCATCCGATGTCTATCAGGCCCGAATCGGTCTGGCCACGCAGGGGCTGCCGCGCTCGGGAAGCATCGGGTACTCGCTGTTTGATGAGAACAACCTGGGTATGACCGACTTTCTGCAAAACCTGAACTTCCGGCGTGCGCTGGAAGGTGAGTTGACTCGCACTATTATGCAATTGCGTGAGGTCGACGCCGCCCGCGTGCACATCGTGATTCCCAAGGATCGACTGTTCAAGGAAGATCAGAAGGAAGCCACGGCCTCCGTAGTGTTGAAACTCAGAGGTAGCGGGCTTGGGAAACCACAGGTGGCAGGTATCTCGCACCTGGTGGCATCCTCGGTTGAAGGACTGTCGCCGGACAATATTACGATAGTCGACTACAACGGTAACCTCCTGTCGTCCGGACAACAGAATGACGCTTTGGCCGGTTTGACCGCCTCGCAGATGGAGGTGGGTCAGAATGTTGAGAAGCATTTGGAGTCTAAAGCGCAAACAATGCTTGACGAAGTGTTGGGTGTCAAGAAGTCGGTGGTGAGAGTTACGGCCGAGCTGAATTTCCAGCAGTTGGAACGAACCTCCGAGATATTTGATCCCAACGCACCATCGATTCGTAGCGAACAACGGACCCAGAATTCCGGATCGGTTACCGACCGCAACGAAGAGAACGCCGAGAGCTCAGAAGAGGATGCTCAGGAAACGGTGATCACTAATTATGAACTCAACCGAACCATGGACCATATCGTTAACGCCGTCGGAACGATTGAGCGTTTGTCGGTAGCGGTGTTGGTTGACGGCAACTACTCTGAAGTGGAAAACGCAGACGGTGTTGTGGAGACTGTTTACGAACCGCGTTCACCAGAAGAACTGGACCGTCTTGAGGCGATCGTCAAGAACGCTATCGGATATGACTCCGAACGCAACGATCAGGTTGAAATGTTGAATCTATCTTTTGACCGCAAGAATCTCGATACCGACCGTGAGGCACTCGATGCCATGTACGTTCGAGAATTCTATCTGGAGATTGCCAAGAAAGTTGGATACGTTCTGTTGATAGCCTTCCTGCTTTTATATCTGAAGAAAAAGTCCCGGAAGCTCTTTGGCGCCCTGTCGGGATTAATGCCACCGCCACCGCCGCCGCGCACCCAGGCGGTGACCCCGGAGCCGGTGGAGGAAGAGCCGATAGAGATAATTCCGGAAACACGAAAACCGAGGCTGGTCGATAAGATGCAGGAGACAGCCAAGAAGGAACCGGAAGAGATTGCCAAAGTCATCAAAACCATGATGATTGAGTAGACCGACTATGAACTACGAAGATATGCAACCGATGCAAAAAGCCGCTGTGGCTTTGGTCGCATTTGGTCCCGAAGTATCGGCCCTGGTGCTCAAAGGTATGTCCGAACAAGACCTCGAAAGGATCACCGTTGAGATTGCCAACCTGCGCGACGTGCCCGCAGAGATCGAAGAAAAAGTGATCAGTGAATGTCATCAGATTTTTATGGCGCGCCACTACATCTCACAGGGTGGTGTTGACTTTGCCCGCAGCATACTGGAAAAAGCTGTCGGAACCGGCAAGGCCAAGGAAATTATGCACCGGCTGGAGTCGACCATCAAGTCAAGTGGCTTTTCACTGTTGAAAGACATCGATCCCAAACAGCTGACGGGTTTCCTGCAAAACGAACATCCGCAGACTATCGCTTTGATTCTGACTCAGTTGACTTCGCAACATGCCGCTGCCGTATTGGCCGAGTTGTCACCGGAGTTACAGGGTGAAGTGTCCTTCCGGATCGCCACCATGGAAAAGATCGCACCGGATATTTTGCGCGAAATCGAGCAGACGCTGGAAGGTCACTTTGAACAGTCGGCCGGTGGTGAGATGTCGACATCCGGCGGCGCGAAAGCACTTGCCGAAATCCTCAACCTTATCGATACCTCGGCTGAGAAGAACGTCCTGCAGTCTATGGAAGCGGGAGACCCCGACCTGGCCGCGGAAATCAAAAACATGATGTTCGTGTTCGACGATATCGTTCTGCTGGATGATCGTTCGGTGCAGAGGCTGCTTAAGGAAGTTGAGACCAAGGACCTGTCGCTGGCCCTCAAGGCCGCTTCGGACGAAGTCAAGGCCAAGATCTTCTCGAATGTCTCCGAGCGTGTCTCGGTGATGATCAAAGAAGAGATGGAGTTCATGGGTCCTACACGTCTCTCCGATGTGGAAGCGGCTCAGACGCGCATCGTAGAAGCCATCCGTCGACTGGAGGAAGAAGGCCAGATCATCATCTCCGGTCGTGGCGGCAAAGAGGATGTCATTGTCTAAAATAATCCGCCAAGTTCAGAAGGCGCCGGTCGTGTACATCGGCGAGAAACATCTTGATCGTGACAAGGAAATCCTGGCCGAACGAAAGCTGGGAGAGCTTCTTCCTGAAGTGGTGGTGCTTACCGACCCCGACGGAGCCAAGTTAATCCCGGTGCAGGAAGTCGACAAAGTAGAGCGCTATCTGAACGATCGGGTGCAGAAGGCAACTCAAATCAGTCTTCAGGACGGACAGAAGGCCGGGTACGACCGAGGATTGAATGAGGGCCTGGCCAAAGCAAGCGAAGTGTTGAATCAACTCGATGCGGCAATCAAGGATGCCGTCAACCAACGCGAATCGCTTCTTCTTGAAGCCAAGCAAAAGATACTCGATTTGGTCATACAGATCAGCCGAAAAGTAACATACGACGCGGTCAAGGCAGACCCGGAACTCACCCTGGGGATGATCAGTGGAGTCATCGACAGTTTGGTGGATCGTTCCCGCCTCAAGATCAAGGTCCATCCGGATCATCTGCCGATCATCGAGCAAAACATAGAGTCCTTTCTCAAAGGCTCTACCACCATCAAGGAAATCTCTATCGAATCCGATCCTCGCGTTCGCTACGGCGGCTGTTTCATCGAAACACCGACCGGCGACATCGATGCTCGTTTGGAATCTCAATTTGAAGTCATAGAAGAGACCATACTTGCCGGCGAGGAAAGGTTGTGACGCACGTTGCCTACGATGTTTATGCAGAACGGATAGCAGCGGCCTCTCCGGTTAGACACTTCGGTAAAGTAACCAAGGTGATCGGTCTGGTAATTGAATCGGCCGGGCCGGCGGTGTCGGTGGGTCGTTTGTGCCACATTGAAAACTATGATACCGGGAGCCGAATCAAAGCCGAGGTGGTTGGATTTCGTGATGACCGGATTTTGCTGATGCCGTTGGGGCCTATCTCGGGTATCACCCCGGGCGCAATTGTCACCTCCACTTTCGAACAACTGCGCATCCCGGTGGGAGATCAACTTATCGGTCGCATACTGGGCGGGTTGGGTCAGCCGATTGATGACAACGGTCCGCTGATAAGCACCATGATGAGACCAATCCACGCTGAGCCAATTCCCGCCTTGAAACGCCGTCGCATAGAAGAACCATTGCGCACAGGTATCCGGTCCATGGACATGACCTGCGCCGTGGGCAAAGGTCAGCGCATGGGTATATTCTCCGGTTCCGGCGTCGGGAAGTCTGTCCTTTTGGGCATGATGGCGCGGGGATCATCGGCCGATGTCAACGTCATCGCGCTGGTGGGCGAGAGGGGCCGCGAAGTGCGCGAGTTTATCGAACGCGATCTCGGCGAGGAAGGGATGAAGAACACGGTGGTCGTTGCTGTGACTTCGGATCAACCATCGCTCATCCGGGTCAAAGGCGCCATGGTTGCAACAACTATCGCCGAGCACTTCCGTGACCAGGGTCGCGATGTCATGCTCTTGATGGATTCGCTTACGCGCATAGCCATGGCCCAACGAGAGATCGGAATCGCGGTGGGGGAACCTCCGACAACCAAAGGTTACACTCCTTCGGTGTTTGCTCTATTGCCGAAACTTCTGGAGCGGGCCGGACAGAGCGAAAAAGGGTCTGTGACCGGGATCTACACGGTATTGGTCGAGGGAGATGATTTCAACGAGCCGGTATCCGACGCCGTCCGTTCAATTTTGGACGGGCATGTCTCTCTGTCGCGACGGCTGGCATCGCGCAACCAGTTTCCCGCGGTGGATGTGCCCGATTCGATCAGCCGTTTGGCCAAGGATGTCACCACCGACTCAGAACAGGCGCTGGCCGGGGAGGTGCGGGAGTTGTTGTCGGTATATCGTGAAGCCGAAGACCTGATCAACATAGGCGCCTACGTCAAAGGGTCCAACCCCGGAATCGATCGCGCTATCGATAAGCATGAGCCACTGAACAATTTCTTCCGTCAGGCAATCATGGAACTGGCCGATCATGCACAATCGGTACAGAGACTCAAAGAAATACTCGCTGACTGACGCGGGGCACCGCCATGAAGAAATTCAAGTACCGCCTTCAGGCTCTCTTGAGGGTCAAAGAACATATCGAGAAAGAGCGTCAAAAGGTTCACGCCGTAGCCGTGCAAAAGGTGCATCAACAGACAGACGAACTTGATCGAATTCATGACTCCCGCCAGGAAAACCTGTCTTCACAGCGTCGGCAGATGACACAACATGTTTCGGTGGCCGAGATGCTCGTCTACTCGCGTTACCTGACCCGTCTCAAACGAGAACAGTTGGCCGGGACGGAACTGTTGAATGTTTTGAAGGGTGAGGCGGAAGAGAAGCGAGTCGAACTGGTAGCTGCTGCCAAAGACCGACGGGTTCTTGAAAAACTCAAAGAAAAACAATCGACCAAGCACCATGCCGAGATCGATCAGGCGATGACGAAAGAAAACGACGAGATAGCTCTAATCTGTCATCGCCGCAAAGAAGAGGGTTGAGTTTCTGGCAGGTGCAGTCAGGCGACTCGCCTGGTGGCAAGCCACTCTTTCGCGCTTCGCGCGCACTGCCCAGATTATTGCCTGGTAGGTCAAGATTCCAGTGATTCTCACAGCTTGGCGGGTTCACGCCGCGGCGCGCAGGCGAAGACGGACCCGCGCTACAATCGCTTGATAGAGTCACAACTCGCAAAGCGCAAGAGGGCCGTTTAAGGCTGAATTATCACCCCGCTGCTAGTAGCAAGGCGGGGGAGGGGGGCCGCTCTGGAACATGAAGTCTACCAGATATACCAGATCACTGATATCAATCACTTCGAGCGGATCGGCGTCGAGATTGGCTTCGCCGATGCAGACCGGTCCGGGACCACTGAGGAACATGAAATCAATCAAGTATACCAAGTCGGAAATGTCGACGATGTCGTCGGGGCTGTTGTCGATGTTGCCCCGATCACCCAGGCAACATCCACCGGCCTGAATGTCCAGGTATCCACTGATTACTTGTGGGGCGAAAGGCTCGTGGAAGTCGTCGGAGAATACTGTGCCGTACTCAACCTGGGGGGCTGTCAACGTGGCCGTATCTACCGTAACCAATTGGGGGTCGATGGTTGACAGGTAACCGAAGTGTATAGTGCCCAGTAGTCCTTCGCCGGGCGGGACCAGATTCTCAAAAGCGATAAAATAAACCGACAGCCCGGAGTCAATCGGCGCCCAACCGGTTGCAGAGTATCCGGCCAGCCGACCCCCGACGAATGAAAAGGAATCGACTGTCACGTCCGGTGAATCCCAACCGATCGTCACCTCGATGCCCGACAATGGTTCATCGTTGACGAAGGTGATCGGCAATTCGCCACTACCACCGGCGAAAGCAGTCGATGTGTCAATCCTGAGCGTGTCTGGTACGCCCGGGTCTTCGGCATATACCGTTCCGATGGTTAGATTCAGCCCTAACGCTATGGCGGCGATGGCAAGGTAAGATTTCATTCTGTCACACATGCTAATTCCTTTGTCCTTATACTATCTGTCCTGTAGCAAAAACAATGCAAATTAGCAAGAATTCGATATGTATTAGTACTCGCGTAAGTAGTTGTACCGGTGCTTACTCGGTTCTCTGCAAATATACGCAAAATCGGCTTTTCTGGCAACGGTTTTCTGGCTTCAGAAGACTGCAAGAGGCTTCATAATCTGAGCCTTTTGTGGTGTCGTGGGCGCCTGTTTTGGTGCGCCGTGGTTCAATTATCCATCAATCCTGCCGATGCATCTATTATGGCTACTAAGAACCCAATCCGTCAGGTCGGTCGGTGCGCCTATATCAAGGCCTGCTACCTGGCCGAAGAATTGAAGTGTTTTGGTTACAAGACCGATTGCCCGTTGTACCAGAAATCCAACGGCGAATACTTCGATGAGGGCAGGTTCAATACTGCTATGGACAAGCTAATCAACAAGACAATCGCCAAGTACGAAGTGCCATAGGCAAGCCGGGTGGCAAGCCACCTCAATTGCGCTTCGCGGTGATAAATCACTTTTTGGCGCTTCGCGCGCCCCTTCTGTCATCCCGGACTTGATCCGGGATCCATCTTTGTTAACATGACCAATTTTTGGTATGCTACACGCGGACCATGGGTTACGAACAATTGGGTTCGTTTTGGGTACTTTCAAGTTTGCATATTATCATCTCCCCCTATTTTGCGTGGACACACGCGCCATTACAGACTTATCCAGTCTACCTGTGAGACTGGTATTTTGCGCGAGATCGATAGGGTTTTTGTCATGCTGGACTTGATCCAGCACCCAGGTGATAAATCACTTTTTGGCGCTTCGCGCGCTTGTAACCATATTCTGAGCACCAATGAACGTCACCCTGAGCGGTGGGTGGCTCATTCTGTTCTCCGCCCCAAACAAGGTTTGAGACGGCCACCCAGTCGAAGAAAGAAGATTCATGCTTTGACTCCGCTCGGGGTGAGGTTGTGGCGGGGAGCAAAGGGGGCCTGACCTGCGAAGATTGTCGAAACCTGCCTTCGGCAGTCCTTCGGACCAGGGGTTTCGACCTACAAGACTGACCTACGGATGAAAATCTCGCCCCTCGACTCCGCTCGGGGTGAGGCTGTGTCAGGACCGCTGGAAACCCGGGGCAAACCCACGGGTCACCCATCGACACAAATGGCAGGTCTCTAAGAGAAGAGAGACCTGCCCTACAAGAGAAGATGGACCCCGGCCTTCGCCGGGGTGACAGATCAGAGACGCGGGTCTCGCAATGACGACTGGATTCTGGCCTCCGCCAGAATGACAGAGCGAAGAGGTCCATTGTCGCCTAGGCACCCTCCTCACCCTTCGACTGCGCTCAGGGTGACATGAGCAGGGCGCGAAGCGCATAAAGCCATTTATGGCCGGAAAAATACTCCAAACGTCAAGAGTAAACCGTTCCCGGTTATAGCGCGTGAGCAGCAGGGGAGACCTTGGCGCGCAGGTCCAAGCGCCTACCATTCAGCAGTTTATCCACGTAAGGCAGGTTTGGCATGGAGGCTGCTAATAGGAGGACGGAGAAATATATGATTAAAGGACTTTTTACATCCGCCTCCGGCATGGTGCCTCACATCAAGAGGCAGGAAGTGTCGGCCAACAATATCGCCAACGCCGGGACACCTGGGTTCAAAAAAGACATGGTCTTCACCCAGGAGATGTCGCGCGCTCAGAAGAAATTCGTGCCGCGTCGATCCGACTGGGAACAACCGATGATCGAAGATGTCTACACCGATTACGCTCCCGGTAACATGGATAAGACCGGAAACACCCTTGATCTGGCTATCGAAGGAGATGGTTTCTTCGTGCTTGAAGCTCCTGATGGAACCAGGTTGCTGACCCGTTCCGGCAGCTTCAACGTCGACGCCGATGGCTTCCTTGTGTTTTCCGACGGCTTCAAAGTTCTCGGCGAGGGCGGACCCATCGAAGTCGGCGACGGTCTGGTGTCGGTCGCTCAGACCGGTGAGATTCAGTCCGACGGCGCAATCGTGGGTCGGATAGTGCCCGGCGCTGTGACCGATATCAGCCAGTTGCAGAAGATCGGTGATTCACTCTTTGCGCTTCCCGAGGGCACCGAGTTGATCGCGGTTGAACGATTCAACATCAGGCAGGGGTTTATCGAAACATCCAATGTCGATATCGTCCGTGAGATGATCGACATGATGGTATCGTTCCGCGCCTATGAAGCCAACTCGAAGGCTGTCCGTTCTCAGGATGAGTCGTTGGGGCATCTGTTCCAGCGGGTCGGCGGCAGTGGATAGATAAATAGTAAACAAAGGAGTCGAGAATGATAAAAGCGATGCGCACCGCAGCCTCCGGCATGGTCTCGCAGCAGATGAATGTCGACAACATCGCCAACAACCTGGCCAACATGAATACAACCGGTTTCAAGAAAAGCCGCATTGAATTTCAGGACGTTCTTTACCAAAAGTATCGCCGCGCCGGAATGGCTTCGGCAGTTGGCAGCAGGGTACCGGCCGAATTGGCCATCGGCTACGGCACCAAACCGGTTGCGACCGTGCGTCAGTACAGCGTAGGTGATTTGATGCAGACCGGCAACCCGCTGGATTTGGCCATTACCGGCTCCGGCTTCTTTCAGTTGCAGCATCCCGACGGCGGTACCGTCTACACCCGTGACGGCGGTTTCAAACTATCCGCCGATGGCCGCTTGGTCAATAGCGATGGATACATACTGCTTCCCGAAATAAGCATTCCCGAAGATGCTACCTCGATAGCCATCGGCAAAGACGGCTCTATCCAGGTGATGCAGGTTGGATCGGACACACCTACTGAAGTCGGTCAGTTGGAGCTGGCTCGTTTCATTAATCCGGCCGGTCTCTCAGCCATAGGTCGCAACATGCTTGAGCTGACTTCGGCTTCGGGCGATCCGATTACCGATATAGCCGCGCAGAACGGCATGGGGGAGATCGACCAGGGATACCTCGAGATGTCCAACGTCAAAGTGGTCGATGAGATGGTCAACATGATTGTCGCCCAGCGTGCTTACGAAATGAACTCGAAGGCTATCCAGACGGCCGATGATATGGCCTCGATCGCCAATAGCCTCAAGAGATAGATGAACATGAAAAAGTCACTAACCACATTGTTTGCCTGCCTGATTCTGATGTTCATAGTGTCGTCAGTGTCGGCTTTGGACGCGGATGAAACTATCCGGACAAAGTTTGCGGCCATGTACGGACTGGATACAGCCACGTACACGATAGATATCCTGTCCAACAATCTAAAGAGCGCCGATGTAAGCGCTGAGCAACTGACGCTCAGGCCGCTGTCGCAGAAGGAGCCGCTGGGGCTTTTTTCGATGATGGCCGATGTGAAAAACGAGGGCGAATTGTTGGAGAGTGCGCAGATTAGGCTGAAGATCAGAAAGTTCGCTGATGTCTTGGTGTTGCTGGACAATGTGCGTCGCTCCAAGAGTATCGCACCCGAGCAACTGCTTCTGAAGCGCATGGAAGTCACCAATCTCAGGCAGCGTCCACTGGTTGAACTGTCCGAACTTGAGGGGGTACGCGCCGGTCGCAATCTGAAGCGCGGCGCTATTCTGACAGCCGATGATCTGGAGCTTATTCCGGATGTGGAAAACGGTCGCGACGTGTCTATCGTTTATACCGAAGGGATGTGTCGAATCTCAGCCGATGGACGCGCGCTGCAGGCCGGCCTGGCCGGTGACTATATCAAGGTCAAAAACAAATCGTCGGGCAAAATCATTTTGGCCCGGGTGGTCGATGCGACCGCTGTTGCCGTCGATCCGTAACCTTATGTGATCATGGAGAGAACTGAAATGAACTATCGGAAGGTTCTGTTGATACTCGCGGTTTTGTTGCTTCTCCCGTTTGCGCTCAAGCTGCGCGCAGAGGACTTTGGGAGAAACCAATCTTTGTTCACCGACATTAAGGCTCATGCTGTCGGTGACATACTGACAGTACACATTTTCGAACAAAGCCGCGCTTCATCGCAGGTTGAAACCAAGAACGAAAAGAGCGCCAACTACTCGACCCAGGGCGGTCCCGGAATCGGTCCTCTTGATTTTGTGCCTTTGTTTGGAGTCAATGCCGACGCCAAAACCACGCACGACGGAAAAGGGGAGAACCTGCGCAACGGAAGTTTGCGGGCCAAGATGTCGGTGACGGTTATTGGCCTGAAGCCGAACGGCGATCTCATTATTGAAGGCTCCCGCACCGTCGGCATCTCCGGCGATCGTGAGGTGCTTACTCTTACCGGCGTGGTGCGTTCCAAAGACGTCACGGCCGAGAATACTGTGCCATCGCATCTGATTGCCGATGCAGAGATACATTACACCGGAAAGGGACCGTCCAGCACGGCCGCCCGGCCCGGTTTCGTCACCCGTTTTATCAACTGGCTTTTCTAGGAGGAATCCATGTTGACTGCATTATATGCGCGACTGGCGACGCCCACAGGATTGGTGATGGTGCTGGTGATTATTATGAGTTTTTGGCAACCGGCCGAAGGGGCCAAAGTGCGTATCAAGGATATCTCGGCCTTTCAGAATACGCAGGAGGTCGATCTGATCGGCTACGGTCTGATTATCGGTCTGGACGGCACCGGCGATGGTAGCGGCACACAGTTTACTATTCGCTCGCTGACCAATATGATGGAGCGGATGGGGCTCACTGTCGACGCCCGCAAGGTGAAAGTGAAAAACGTGGCGGCAGTGATGATCTCCGGGCGGATATCGGGCCACCAGACCGAAGGGACATATTTTGATGTCACCGTATCATCGGTCGGCGACGCCTCTTCGCTACAGGGTGGAACTCTCCTGATGACTCCACTGACCTCGTCCGACGGTACCGTGTACGCAGTTGCCCAGGGTCCGGTCTCTATCGGTGGTTTTAATGTCCAGGTGGATGACGGCAACAAGATCGTGAATAACTACACCCTGGTGGGACGGATTCCCAATGGGGGGAAGATAACCAAACCGGTGGAGGCAGAACCACAACTTAAACGTGAGTTCTTCCTGTCATTGCACAATCCGGATTTCACCACCTCAAGCAGGATTGCCGAACGCATCAACATCAAGTACGGGCTGACGTCGGTAGCCGTCGACGCCGGCACGGTTAAGGTGATGATTCCGGACTCGCTGTCTTATCCTTCACTTCGTGCAACCTTCGTTTCGGACATCGGACTCCTGCAAGTGGTGCCCGACAACACGGCCCGTGTTGTGATCAACGAAAAGACCGGCACGATAGTAGCCGGGCGACATGTGACCATCGAACCGGTAGCCATCGCGCACGGCACGATCACCGTCAATATCGAATCTTCGCCGGTGATCTCACAACCGGAGCCGTTCTCCTCAGGTGAGACGATTGTGACACAGTCACCGCGGCTGGGCGTCGATGACCAAAAAGCGCGCGTTGTTCATCTGAAGGGGGCGGTTTACCTGTCACAGGTGGCCAAGGCGCTGAACAAGATCGGCGCTACGCCGCGCGATATCATATCGATTTTCCAGGCCCTCAAACAAGCGGGAGCACTACGTGCCGACTTAGTGATTCTCTGATGAGTGCGATTAGTCCCAAAGTTGCCCTGACCGACTTTCCGTCGACCGGTATCGAGCGGCTCAAGGGCGTACAAGCCAAAGGGGTCGAGGCCGAGAAGGCTCGACTGCGCAAAGCGACCAAGGAATTTGAGTCGTTTTTCAACTACTACATGTTGAAAACGATGCGTAAGACTATCCCCAAGGGTGAGTCCGGTCAGGGGCTTCTGTCCAGTGACAATAGCAAAGACATTTTTTCAGATATTTTCGATAATGAACTGGCCCGTATGATGTCGGGCGGACGCAATGGTTCCATCGCCGACATGTTGTACGCGTCGATGGAAAAACTAATCGATGCGGGTTACACTCAGGCGGAGAAAAAGCTGCCGATCAAAGATCTTGGCGCGGTAAGGCCGTCGATGGATCTCGGTCAACCGACGTTTCGGAAGATATCCGGCGACCCTTCACCGGCCAAACTGAAACACGAAAAATCAGAACCGATATCACTGAATCGTAGGCCGACCGAGGGCGCTCGTTCTACAGATGAGATAATGCGGAAATACGGTCGTCACATTGAACAGGCGGCTCGGGTTCACGCGCTGGACCCGGCTCTACTGGCCTCGGTCATTCGAGCCGAGTCCAATGGAGATGCCAACGCCGTTTCCCCGGCGGGAGCCAAAGGACTTATGCAGTTGATAGACTCAACCGCCGCCGACCAGGGTGTCAAGCGTGTCTTTGACCCGGGCGAGAATATATCGGGCGGAGCGCGATACCTGAGGCAATTGTTGGATCGCTTTGGCGACACAAAACTCGCCTTAGCCGCTTACAATGCGGGTCCCGGCAACGTAATTAAATACAGAGGGGTACCGCCATTTGAAGAAACGCGGTCGTATGTAACCAAAGTTCTGGACAGTCTCCAGACAATGCGTGACCGCGCACCTTCACACGATACTAAAGCGCCAAATCAAACTGTCGATAAGATAGATACACAGAAACCGTGAGCAATTGGATATGATAAATCGGTTGATTGACATTATTGGCAGGGAAGCCTCCCTCTTCGAATCTTTTCTCACACTGTTTGAGAAGCAACAGGACATGCTGGTGACAAACGACGCCGACGGTCTGCACGAAGTCACCGAGCGGTTGCGCGAGAAAGTCATCGAAAGTCGCCAGCTGAACAAACAGCGCGAAGAGTTGGTCGAACGAATCAGACTCGATAACCAGATCGAGGGTGACTTGAATGTGACCCGACTGCTTGAGATAGTAGACGACGAGCAGGCCACGCAGTTGATTCGTTTGCGCGAATTGATCACGAGCCTCAACGATAAGATTGCCACCACGCGCAACCAGAATGCGGTGCTGCTGAATCAGTCGCGTGAGTATATCAACAAGATGATGGGCATGCTGTCAAAACTGAGCCATCCGGAACCGGCCTATAGTTCGACCGGCAGCGGCGACCAACAAGCATATAATGTGGCGCTGGACAGGAGAGCCTGATGCCGGGACTATTTCAAGGACTTGAGCTGGGCAAACGGGCGCTGTTGACCCACCAGTTGTCGCTTCAGACAACCGGCCACAATATAGCCAATGTCAACACCCCGGGCTATCGCCGCCAACGTGTTGGTGTGAAGACGACAATCCCGGAATTGCAAACATACGGTTCCATCGGCACCGGAATCAAAGCAACCGATGTCAGACATATTCGTGACCTCTTTCTCGGTAACCAGTTTCGGCAGAATAGTAAGTCGCTGGGCCAGTGGTCTTATAATTCCAAGACATTGTCGCAAGTGGAAGCGCTTTTCAACGAGCCGGGTGACAATACTCTGGGGAACCTGATCACAGAGTTTTGGAATGGATGGTCGGAACTGTCGGTCACGGCGGGCAATATCAACTTCAGAGAAAACGTGCTTTCCGATGCCAACAAGCTGGTCAACGGCCTGCATGACATGGCCCGGCAATTGACCGATCTTCAGGACTCGGTTGACCGCGACATGGTAAACCTCACGGCCGATGTGAATCGACTGTCGACGGAGATCGCCCGGCTCAATCATGAAATCGAAAGATCGGAACTCGATGGTGTGGTGGCCAACGATTTGCGTGACAGCCGCGATCTGCTGATAGACAACCTTTCGGTGATTGTCGACGTGAATACTTCCCAGAATGAAGATGGTGATATGATTGTGTATATCGGTGCGATGGCTTTGGTCGATGGCGACAAGGCGCTGTCTATCGGTACCGAAACGGTTAATGAAAACGGGTCAGTCAAGCACAACCTGGTTTGGGAGGGAACCAAGATATCTTTCAAGAATCTCAACGGCCAGATCAAGGGTCTTTTGGATTCTCGGGACAAAATAATCCCGGACTATCTTTCCCGGCTCGACGACATCGCCAAAACATTAGTCGACGAGGTGAACGCCTTGCACACTACCGGTTACGGTTTGAACAATTACACCGGTTATGAGTTTTTTGACAGCCGTTTCACGACGGCCGCTACTATTCAGATCAATCAGGAGGTGGCTACCGATCCCGAGAAGATCGCGGCAGCCACGCAGATGGATTCGCAGAGCGACAACACCATGGCTTTAGCCATCTTCGATCTGAGCGATCAACTCCTTATGAAAGATAATTCGATGACCATAAACGACTTCTACAACAGCCTGGTAGGGACACTGGGTGTTGAGACTCATGAAGCGGGGTCGTTTACGGACAACTATGAAATCCTCGGACAACAGATCCACAACGCTCGCCAGTCGGTGGAGGGTGTGTCGTTGGACGAGGAGATGGCCAACATGATAAAGTTTCAACACGCGTATGACGCAGCCGCCCGTGTGATCACCACCGTCGACCAGGCGCTGGATACGGTCATTAATCGCATGGGAATCGTCGGACGCTAAACAAGGACGTTGTTGCCGGTGAACGGCAGCACCACGGAGGGTTGAGTGTTAATACTAACAAGGAAGTTAGGAGAATCCATCACCATCGGTGATGATATCAAAGTTTCGGTCCTGGGTATACACGGACGCCAGGTCAGACTGGGTATCGACGCGCCGAGTGAAGTGGTGGTGCATCGCGAGGAAGTCTATGTCAAGATTCAGGCGGAGAACCGTCGGGCTTCCAAGTCGATCAAGAGTGATCTGCTCGGTATGATGAGTGCGATCAAGGGAAAAATCAGAGGTAAAGAGGCGGACAATGTCAAGACGCCCAGGATTGACTACAAATCGGTCAATCGCCAGAAGCGAAGACCTCGCAAACCCGGAGGATCCGGCAAGTCTGCTGATTCATAGGCAGTCCGGCTGAGGAGCAATACAGTGCGTGTATCTAACAATATGCTGGCCGACCGAGTGGTATTCAATATGCAACGTTCACTCAGGCGGTTTTTTGAGTTGCAGACTCAGATGTCGACGGGGCGACGGATCAACAAACCGTCGGACGACCCGCTGGGCACGTTGAGGGACCTGGACTATCGTAAAGAACTGGCCAGGATCGAACAGTATCGCTCCAATGTCGATACCGGTCTCAACTGGCAGGCCAATTACGACAGCGCTCTGGCCGACCTGGGTACCAAGATGTCGGATGCCTATGTACTTGCCGATGCTATGGGCAACGACACCATGGATGCCGGGGAACGTGAAGCCGCTGCTATCCAGATCGATGATATCATAGAGAGCTTTCTCCAAATCGCCAACAGTGATCTCGGCAACGAGAGTATTTTCGCCGGATTCAAGACCGACAGGAATGCTTTCGATTCTTACTCCGACGGGATTGTCTACCGTGGTGACTACGGGCAAATCGAATTTGATATCGAATCGTCCTCCCGCTTGCAGGTCAACCTGATCGGGGCCGACGTATTCCTCAGAGATTTGAGTATCCTGGGCGCCGATGCCGACTTGAACATAGGGATTCTGGGCGGCAGCCTGCTCACCTCGATGAACAACGGCAACGGTGTCGACCTGACGACCGGCGGCACACCCGGTACGATAGTCCTGAGCGACCGCAACCTGGGCATTGATTCCACCATCGATATCTCGGCGGCTGTAACCATCGACGATGTCATCAACACGATCAACGCCCAACTGACAGCCGACGGTATCAATGACGTCACGGCGACGCTCGGGCCCAACAACAACGAGATTATGTTCGATACTACCGCCTCCGGAGAAATCAGCGCTGTCACATCGTTGGGCGTGATAAACGACGGGCACGGAATGGATATGCAGCCCGGCAAGCTGGTTGTTTCAGACGGCGGCGGCATAAGTGTCGAAGTGGATTTGTCGTCAGCGGCCACGATCGGTGACGTGATTACTCAATTCAACGCCGCCATGGCTGCTGCAGCGCCGCCTGAGATGGCCAACGTTTCTATCGGATTGAATGCCACCAACACCGGACTTGAAATCACGGACGCCAATGGGGTCCCGTTGGGTTTGACTATCTCGGAGTTTGATACGACAGACAGTACCGCCGCCGATCTTGGTATCGCCGGTGCGATTGATCCTGTTCTCACCGGTAGAGACTTGAACCCCTCGGTCAGTTTTGAAATCACCGAGACGACCGGCACAACCGCCGCCGACCTGGGAATATTGGGAACCTTCTTCAACGATTTTTCAGGGGCTGATCTTGACCCGATCTTGCTGGCCACGACCAATCTGAGCCAACTCAACAACAACAACAGTTTTGCGGGAAATGAAATCGTGATTCATCACGGCGAGGCCACCCGTACTATCGATCTGTCCGATCCGGCTCTGGTTACGGTTCAAGACCTTCTCGATGCCGTCAACAATTCCGGGCTGGATATTATAGCCTCGATTAATGCTGACGCGAGGGGGATTCAGATCGCCAACAACGACCCTACTCGGTCGCTGGTTATCGAGGATAGCGACGGCGGCCGGCTCACCAAGGATATGGGCATCTATGGTTCCAGCGACATGGTGGGGTCGCTTATTGCGCTGTCCAACGCTTTGCACAGCAATGACGCCGACGGGATCAGGTCTCTCATTGGCAATATGACCGACTCGATCAGCCAACTCCTGAACAGCAGAGCCAAGGCCGGCGCCCGGGCCATGAGGCTTGAGTCTACGGCCTCGCGTCTTCAGGACTCGGAGATCGGCTACACCCAGCTTCTGGCCAATGTGGAAGATGCGGACATGAGCAAGCTAATAACGGACCTTGCCACATTCGAGAACAATTATCAGGCTTCGCTTATGGCCGTGGCCAAGATTATACAGCCAAGCCTGTTGAACTTTTTGCAATAGGCTCAATCAAGGATAGGATTTATGATTATTGACAGTGTCAGATTCGGTCGGTTGGAGATTCCCGACGACAAAGTCATCACCATGCAGCGACCAATTCTCGGTTTCGAACACCTTGCGCAGTTCTGTTTGATACAACGCGAGGAGATGGCCCCGTTTCATTGGCTCCATTCCACGAAAGATCCATCGGTCGCGTTTATCGTACTCAATCCGGCGATCTTTTTCGAGGATTATCGCATTGAGGTCAACCCGAAGGAAATCGCCGAGCTGGAGATCGATGACTTGAAGTCGGTCGAGACCTATGCAATCGTAACCGTGCCTGAAGACCCCAAAGAAACGTCCGTGAACCTTCAGGGTCCTATTCTGATCAACACCGAAAACGGTTTCGCCAAGCAACTGGTCTTGGTCAACTCGGACTACCGAGTGAAGCATCTGATTGCCGATGAGTTGGCATTCGATGATGTCGCGATCACCCCGGAACAGGAATTGGTCGAGATCTAGCGGCGACAGGCAGGGAACGGGACCGGCAGGACTCGCGCCGGTTTCGTGACGAAATGCCGGTACGATTCGCTCTCGCTCCGTCAGACTATGTCCAAAGCAAAAAAGAAAAAGGCTTCGGGTGCCAAGAAGAGACCGGCCGGTAAGCAACGGCGTACTATCGTTAAGGGTCAAGTCGGTAAACCTTTGGACAGTCTCCTGACAGCCGTCCGCACCCATCCCGACGACATTGCGGCTCGACTGGAACTGGCCGAGTATTACCTTAACAACAATCAAACTCAGAACATCGTGGCGGCGATTGAAGGTCTGCAAAAGTGGTATCCATTTGCCGATCGCAGACAGCGGGGAAGATACAATTTCCTGGCAGGTTTCGGTCATTTACATCACAAGAATCTGGTGGCAGCGGAGAAAGCGGGCCGGCGGGGGCTCAAGGAATTCCCACAGGCGCTGGACTTTGTTTATCTGCTGACCGAGGTGCATCTTTGCATGCGTGAGTATGACAATGCTATTGAGTACGCATCAATGTTCATTGAACAGTGCGAGAAGGCCGGGGGAGAGCTTTCAGGCGCTGATTATTGCACCAAGGCCGGCCAGGTAGCGTGCGTGTATGACTTCCTCGGGACTGCTTACAGAGAGACCGGGCAATCAGAACAGGCCGAAAAGAACTATCGCCGGGCCATAGAATCAGACGGCGGAGACCACTTGCCCTACCTGAACCTGGTCAGATTGCTCAAGGCCAAAGGAAACACCGAGAAAGCAGAAAGCATAGTCGATCAGGGGATGTCTGCTTGTCGGCAAGTGTTGGAGTTGCGCATGTTGAAATCGTCGTTCAGAAAACGGGCGACTATCTCCGCCTGTCTGATGGTCAAGAACGAGGAAGAACTGCTGCCCGGCTGTCTTGAGTCCGTTCGCGACTGGGTCGACGAGATCATTGTGGTCGACACCGGTTCGACAGATAGAACAGTTGAGATTGCAGACTCCTATGGCGCTGTAATCCACCACCAAGCCTGGGAAGGGGATTTTTCAAAACACCGCAATTACACCCTGGAATTGGCCACATCGGACTGGGTGTTTATCATCGATGCCGACGAGCGTTTTGATACCAGGGACGTTCCTGTGCTGCTGGAGTTGATCGGCAGTGGTGAGCACAGTATTATCTCTATCGGAGTGTTCAATGGTTTCAAAGGCGCTAACCACACGGTCACTTTCACCAACTCGGTGCGTTCCTGGCGCCGCGAGCTCGACCTGCGATACGAGGGGATCGTGCACAATGTTCTGAAGATTCCTGATGACGTTCTGATATGTCGAGCGCCGATCAAAATGGAACATCTTGGCTATGATCTTTCGCCTGAGAAGCTGGAGGCCAAATTTGATCGGACGATGGAACTCCTTCACAAGCAAGTTGCGTCCAAGCCCGACGACGGATTTGCCTGGTTTAACATAGCCCAGGCTCTTCGCGGTCGGCTTGATAAGCCTGATCCGGAACTCAGACGGCAAGCGATCGGCGCAGCCGAGAAGGCGGTAGAATACAACAAATCCGATATACCCACCGAGTTTCCTCAGCACATAATGGCGCTCAACCATGTTGCCGCTATCAGTTTTATCGAGGGGAAACTCGAACGGGCCGAAGACTATGCCAGGCGTGCTCTACGGCTCAAACCGGACTACCTGGATCCACTGATGCTGCTGGGCATGATCTGCAATCGGCAGGAGCATTACCAGCAGGCCATCGACGCATATCAGACTTATCTTGATTCGCAGGCGCTCTTTTCGGAGCACGAGGAAGCTTCATCCATGATCCTCTACTATTCGGATTCTCGTGACGCCGCTCTGTATGGAATGGGGCAAGCCGCTTTTGCTCTCGGCGATCCACAAGAAGCCCAGAAATACTACCGAAGGGTGCTTGAGCAAACACCTGACTACGCCGACACGGCCCTGCAACTGGGTAACCTTTACCTGGTGGAAAGCCGACTATCCGAGGCCTGCGAACAGTTCCGGAATCAGTTAGATGGGTCCAATCCGCTGGCCATGGCTGCGGCCGGCTTGGGCTACATCAGTGTCTTGCAGGGGGACACCCAGGAAGCGCTCCGACGGTATCAACAGGCTGTCGATCTGGAGCCGGACAACCCGGTGGTCCTCGGCAACTGCGGTGTTTTTTACCGAGAGATCAATGAGCCGGACAGGGCCATCGAGTACATTGAAAAATCGCTGGCCATAAACAGCGACCAGGTTGTCCTTAAGCGCCACCTGGGTGAGTTGCGTTTCTCTGCAGGCTTGTATGCAGAGGCTGCCGAGCATTTTCGACAAGTCCTGGTCTCGGTCGGGGATGACCCGGAGATTCTCAGCGAACTGGGTAACTGTTGTTTCAGAATGAATGACTTCAAGGCTGCCGAAAAACACTACCATAAGGCAACTCAATGCCCTGAGCCGCCATCGTTTGTGTTTCGCAATCTCGCCTTAGCATTAGCCGGGCAGGGCAAGAACGAAGAGGCGGTGAAACCGCTGTTGACCTACACAGCGATGGAGCGTGAGGATATGGGGGCGGTTTGTCTCTTGGGGGATATCTACTTCGAGCTCGGCAGGCACCAGATGGCCCTTGAGCGGTATGAGAAGTTTCTGACTGCCTGTCCTCACGATGTGCTCGGAGTCTACAAGCTCTCGGAGTGCTATCGTGTTATGGGACATGGGGATTCGGCAGTTTTGGGGTTTCGGCGGGCGCTTGAATTGGACCCGGAGTTTACCCCTGCGCGGGAAAAATTGACAAGTTTGACCGCCTCGGTAGCAACTTAGACTTTCGGGCCGGGCTGAGAGGGGGAAATTCCTTCGAGAAAAGTGGCAAACTGTTGGAGAAATCCCATAAAGTTGTTCAAGCATTTGCCGATTATCAAGTTAAGAAAGCTATTGAACTCAGAAAAGGGTAATAACAGGATGGGTCCCGGAAAGGAGAAAAGAAGACAGGTTCTTTGTAGGGCAGGGAAGGTTATCTCGGACGATAACTCTGGCAATGAAGACATCGGAAGTGACTTTGTATTGAATACAAACCAATCTAATAAACTGAAAGAGGGGTAAGGACGCCCCCAACGTTTCAAGGAGGATTGACACATGTCACTTCGCATTAATCACAACCTGGCGGCTTTGAACGCGCACCGCAACCTGGTCAACACTACCAATTCGTTGTCCAGTTCGATGCAGAAGCTGTCGTCCGGTTACCGGATCAACAAAGGTTCCGATGATCCTGCTGGTTTGGTGATCAGTGAACAATTCCGTGCGCAGATTGCCGGTCTTAACCGCGCGATCGGAAACTCGGAAGGTAGCATCAGCATGATTCAGACTGCTGAAGGTGCTCTTACCGAGATGAACTCTCTGCTCGTGAGCATGAGAGAACTGGCCATCCACGCGGCCAACGAAGGCTTCAACGATGCCGACCAGTTGGCTGCCGACCAGGCGGAGATTCGTAACGCTCTGGCTACGATCGACCGTATCGCTGCCAACACCCAGTTCGGTACCAAGAACCTGTTGGACGGCACCAAGGAAAACGTCGCCACTATCACCAGTGGTAACACCTCCCTGGCTACGCTGACCAACTCCAACCTGCGCACCGGCACCTACTCGATCGCGGCCACCAAGACCGCCGATCCGACAGCAGCCTTGAATACCACTTCACTGGGTATCTCGCTGAACTACACCGACGGTAATCCGACCAACCTGGCCGAAGGCGTGCACAACCTCGATGTCGTGCAGGCTTCCGACGTGGCCAAGCGGACCTCCAACAGTGTGGATATCACCGATGCCTGGGGTAATGGTCTGGAAATTGCGAATGGTGTTCTCGATGCCGCCGCCACCGCGACTCTGACTTCAGTTGCCGCCGGAACCACGGCTGTTGCCGCCAACGCCGGTAGCTACACCGTTCTGGTCAGCTACCAGGAAAACGGTGGGACCCCGGTCACCAACAAGGCCATCCAATTCGACGTGGCCGATACCGATAGCTGGGCAACTATCGAAGCTGCCCTGCAGACTGCTCTTGACAACGACACCGATTTGGCCGGCAAGGTCAACTCGCAGTTGAGCACCGCCGATGGTGGCGCCAGCTACTCCATGCAGTTAGTGGCTGCCAACAAGGGTGCTCAGTACTCGATCCGCACTGAGGCTTCTTCGTCAACAGCCACCACCGCAATTCTGTCGTTCGCGCAGGGTGATGACCGTGGCGTTTCCGATGCCAACCTGACCTTCACCACTGTTACCGATCAGCAGGGTACGTTGACGGCCGAGAACATCCAGATTGCCGATGCCACCTACAGTGACATGGCTACTTTGGTCACAGCATTCAACACCGCTATTGCCGCTGCCACCTATGCCAGCGCCACCAGTGACATTAAGGCTGTTCTGGACGGTACCGACAAGATCCAGATTCAGTCCGTTGATGAAGGCTCTGACTATTCGATCGCTCACGTGACCGTTGGCGCCGACACCGAAGAACTCCAGAATGTTCTGGGCTTTGGTGGAAGCGACACTCTCGCTGCGTCCGGTGTTGATGCCATCATCAACTTCAACGACTATGCGAACACGATCACCTCGATCAAGGCCGATGACGGCGGAACTCAGCAGACGTTCACTCTTGAAACGGCTGCCCTGGGTGACGCTTCCCGCGCCACTCTGGATATCCAGTATGCCGAGGCTACCCAGAGCGGAACGGAAACCGGAATCAACACCGGCGCCATGCTTCTGACTGCTACGGCGACTAAGTTCTCGGTCCAGCTCAACGGCGGACCGGCGACTATCGCCACGGCCGGCCAGGACGCCACCATCTACAATGGCGACCGCACCGAGCATATCACAGTCAACTATGGTCTGACATCCGCCGGTGGTAACGAGACCATCAGCAACACCGATCAATCACTGGTCTTCCAGATCGGTGGTAACGTCGGCCAGACCGCCAACATTTCACTGCGCAATATGGCAGCTACTGCTCTCGGAACCAACAATGACGGGAACATGTTTGCCAACCTGTCGCTGATCGATGTGACTACTTCGGCCGGCGCCCAGGATGCGCAGAGACTTATCGACCAGGCTATTAATGAAGTGTCCACGACTCGTGGTACTCTCGGTAGCTTCCAGAAGAACACTCTGGAATCCAACCTGAGAAACCTGCGTGTTGCCGCTCAGAACCTCACGGCTTCCGAGTCGCAGATTCGTGACACCGATATGGCCAAAGAGATGTCCGAATTCACCAAGAACCAGATCCTGATGCAGGCCGGCACGGCCATGCTTGCTCAGGCTAACCAGGTTCCGCAGGTGGTTCTGTCACTCTTCGGTTAATAGGTTAGTACATAGGAACTTTACATTCCGGGGGGGAGGGTTCTTCCCCCCGGAAATCGATTATGCAAATGCTACCGGAATATGACATTGAAGTCGGAAGGTACAGGAGGTAACAATGCCGGGCACACAGTCTATCGCGGGAATCAACTCCGGGCTTGATACCAACGCCATCGTCGATGCAATGATCGAATTCGGGCGTGCCAATGCGTATGTCCTCGAAGCCCAACAAGCCGAAAAAGGGAATATCATTACCGCCCTCAAGGCGCTTGAGGCTAAGATCCTCGGCCTTAAGGCGCAAATCTCGCAGTTGAACCGCAGTTCGACATTTGAAAAAACCTCAGTAACAGTATCCGACTCGGCCTATCTGACGGCGTCGGGCTTTGGCAAGGTCGGCACCGGGCAGTATGATCTTCAGATTCTTTCGTTGGCTCGCAACCATCAGATGGCCAGCCAGGGATTCGATGACCAAACCTCCGACGATATGGGCACAGGGACAATTGATATCCAGGTCGGGAACGGATCGGTGCGAACGATCACCATCGACAATACCAACAACTCTCTGATGGGAATCAAGAATGCCATTAATGAGGCCGATATCGGCGTCACCGCTACCATCATAAATGACGGCTCCGACACCAATGCAAATCGCCTGGTCCTGAGCGGCGACCTGACCGGTCGCGAGAACAGTATTGAAATCACCTCCAACCTAACCGGTGGCCTCAACCTGAACTACACTGATAGCATATTCGACGTTCCGGAAACAATTACATCCGCCACCGGCAGTTCCTCGACGATTTCGCTTGGCGCCAGCGCTGATTTCACCGGCGCCGAACACAAAACTTACACCTTTACCGTCCAGGGTACAGGCGAACAGACGATCGGCTCCGGCACGATTACTGTCGACTGGACGGATGGTACCAATTCCGGCTCTATCGATGTGGACGCAGCCGGGCAGGTGCAACTGACAGGCGCAGGCGCCGACGGACTTTGGGTGGACTTCGGCGCCGGCATTCTCACCGCCGGTGATGAATTCTCGGTGTCGACATTCACACCAACGCTGCAAGAGGCTTCCGATGCCAAAGTGTCATTGGGTTCGGCGGGTGGGTCCGGTTCTCCGATTACCGTTACCTCCACCACCAATACCATCAGCGACCTCATTGCCGGAGTGACCCTGAATCTCAAAAAGGTAACCGACCCCGGCGACAGCGTCGGAATCGAGGCCAAGCTTGACACCACTTCGGTCAAGTCCCAGATCAAGAGTTTCATAACTGCCTACAACGATGTCATCGGATTCATCGACCAACAGAACGAATATGACGCAGATACCGGCTCGACCGGCGTGCTCTTCACTGACTCCAGTGTATGGACGATGCAGCGTTCCTTACGCGCGGCTGTCGGTCGGGGTGTAGCCGGTCTTGGTGGAGAGTTCAACCAGCTCTTTTCTATAGGCATCCGGACCAATGCCTCGGGCGAATTGGCGATTGTGGACGCCTCCAGGCTCGATGCGGCTTTAGAAAACAATATTGACGAAGTCGTCCGGTTGTTCACAGCCGGCGGCGACTCCACTAACTCTCTGATAGAATTCGTAGCGGCTGATGCGCAGACCCAAACCGGCTACAGTTACCTGGTGGACATCACCAATGCAGCCGAGAAAGGCACCTATGTCGGCACCAGCCTGGCTGATCCGGCCACCACCGGCATAACGATAACATCCACCGACGACGAACTGAGGTTGAAAGTCGACGGTGTTATCTCCGGGACTCTTCAACTGGCACATGCCACCTACAATTCATCAACCGCCCTGGTAGACGAAATTCAAAAACAGATAGACGCCGATTCGGTGCTTAAAGGGCGCGGCGTGACCGTCGAATGGATCGACACCGGTGGCAACGGATACCTTAAGTTCACCAGCGGTACTTACGGTTCCGAGTCGAAAATCGACATTGATACCGGCTTGAACAATCCGGCTGACGCAGTCCTTGGCCTTCAGAATGGAACGGCCACTGACGGCGAGGACGTGGCCGGGACCATCAACGGTGAAACAGCCGAAGGCAAGGGTCAGGAACTGACCGGCGTCGAGGGTAACGAGTTCACCGCCGGACTCAAACTTAGAATCAACCTCACCAGTGCGCACGTGGGCGCCGGGGCTGAAGGTTTTGTAACACCAACCAAAGGAATTGCCGCCAAAACCAACGATCTGCTGACCAGCTTGACCAGAGCGGTCGACGGAACTTTCGCCAGACAGATATCGAACTATGAAAAGCAGGTTGAAGTTCTTGCCGATCGTATCTCCGATATCGACGAGCGACTGGCTGTACGGCGGGACACTCTTTTGCTTCAGTTCTTCCAAATGGAAACAGCTTTGGGTCAGTTGAATTCGCAGCGAGATTTCCTCAACCGGCAACTGGCCGGTATAAACAACAACTGGGGACTTATACAGAAAGATAACTAGATAGGAAAGTACAGAATGGATGGAACCTTACGGTCGTATGAAGCTGTCGACACGCTCGGCAAAACTCAAGTTGAACTGGTAATCAAAGTCTATGACGGTGCTTTGGCCTCTTTTCGTGCGGCCCAGGCAAGCTACACCGACCAACAGTATCAGGCAGGTTACGAACACCTCGAGAAAGCCAAGAGTTTCGTGGTGCATCTGTATACCACTCTCGACCTGGAACAAGGGGGCGAGGTTGCCGCCAATCTGGCCAAAATATACAGTTACGTTGTCAGTCGGATCGACGCCGTGGAGGCGACCAAAGATTTGTCCGAAATTGACGATATCATAACTGTATTGACCAACCTGAAATCAGGCTGGACGGAATTGAAACAACAAGAAGCCAAATCCACCCTGCCGGTTCCGACCCCGCCACCGGCCGGCGGTGGTTTCGCGACATCCGGATAGACATGGACAGCTTGGATTATAATGCCATCAGTCGACTGGAACGAGAATTGATCTTCGTTCTCAAAGAAGAATACTCATTCTATCAGTCACTCTATATCACGATGGATAAGCAGCGTGATTCGATCAAGTTCGATCAGGATGAGCACCTGCTGGACCTCTTTGCCGAAATCGAACGTTGTCACCGACGCATCAAGACATCCGAAGACAAAGTTGTCACGCTGAAAGCCAAACATCCGCAGATGTTCCGCGTGGCCGCGGCCAAGCCGGAGGTCAAGAAACTGGTGAACAGTATTGCCACCATGGTCAAGAAGAATATGACCCTGGTCGCTGAGAGCGAAGAGTATCTCAGGAAGCGTTACGAACGCATAAGATCGGAATTGGGAGAACTCAAGAACAGTCGCAAGATTCTTCAGTATATGAGCGAGGGCGACCATGCCCCGCAGTTTGTCGATGGTAAGAACTGAAGTTGTGTGGCTGGTATAGATCGTGGATGACCACAAAGATGATCGTCACCGAAATAGGAAGGTAGATGGTGATGCTATGAAAATCGGACCAAGTCAAGATCAACCGGCGTTGAACGAACCGATCAAAAAAGCGGTCGACAACGCCCGGGAATCGTCGGGCGGCACCAGCGCGGAAGAACAGTCGAAGGAGACCAGGAGTCCCAATCAGGCCGGCCTGACCGAGGACACCGTGCAACTGTCTAAGGCCCAAGGAACGCAGATCGATCCGGTTGGCTACGACAGTCAGGAGCTGCGTGACCAGTTGGCGGCGGCCAGGGCTCGGGGCAATGATCAAGTGTCGACGACCGGGGCCAAGAAGGAAGCCGCTAGCACAAAACTCGAAGCTGTGCGCCAACGGATCGACAGCGGGTTCTACTTCTCGAAGGAAGTGAAAGAGAAAATCGCCGACATACTCGCCGCTGAGTTTATCGGCAAATTACCAGAGCAGGAAGACCTGTAAGACAACATGGAAACAGCCACGATTGACAACAAAGTAAAGCAGGTGATCTCGAATATTCGGAATCTGCCGACGCCTCCGATTGTATTTCACCAGATTCAAAAGGTGATCTCCGACCCCAACTCATCGGCCGGGCAGGTTGCCTCGGTGTTGGCCGAAGATCCGGCCATGTCGGTCAAAGTGCTGAAACTGACCAACTCGGCATTCTACGGCCTGGCCCGCGAGATCGAGTCGGTCAAACATGCGGTTATGATTGTGGGCATGGAGGCTATCAAGAACCTGGTCTTGTCGGCCTCGGTGCTCGATATGTTCAAGAGTTCAGATATCGACCAGGAGTTTCAGGAAGCGTTCTGGCGTCATTCATTGGCCACGGCTTTCTGTGGGCGCTTGTTGGCGCGTCGACTTAACGCGCACGGCATGGTCGACCCCGATACCGCGTTTTCATCCGGTCTGCTGCACGATGTGGGTAAACTGATAATCTCCTGTTTCCTGCCTGAAGAAAACGCCAAGTTCCAGGAGGCCCGCAAGGACGACGAGGAGTCTCCGGATTTTGAAGTCGAGGAACGGGCACTTGGATTTAACCATGCTCAGGTCGGGGGCTTTTTGGCCACTCAATGGAAACTGCCCAAACGTCTGGCCGACTCAATCAGCTATCATCACCGCCCGCAATTGAGCGAAGATGAACTCCCCGTTGCCTACCTGGTACATTTGGGCGACCATATCGCCCGGAAGACTTTCCTGGACCCCAAGCGCGGAGACATTATCGGCAGCCTGGAAGATGGGGTCATGGAGTTTCTGCAGATCACCGACGATGACATGATGACATTCGTGGCCTTGTTGCGCGAAGAGTATGTCAAAGCCGAGACTTTCATGCAGATGGCCGGCATGTCGTCGTAGTCATTCCATAACCAAATCCACCTACGTCATTCTGGCGAAGGCTAGAATCCAGTCTTCACCCCTTGGCACAAAGCAATTGCAATAGTAGGGCAGGATCCCTGTGATCCTGCCGATTTCGGCGGCATCGCAGGGATGCCGCCCTACTAAGAGAAGATTATTGATAAATCGAAGAGAGTTTTGTATCTTTTTGCGCTTGCTGGTAAAAGACCCATCGATTCAATGGTAGGATATCCAAAGGGGTCTCATGCGGGCGCAGGCCGGGATCAATGTATTGAGGATGAAGAATGGCAGATGGCTTCAAGTATGACGTATTCCTGAGCTACAACTCGAAAGACAAACCACGGGTGCTGCGGCTCGCGACACAGCTGAAGAAAGCGGGGCTGCGGGTGTGGTTCGATAAATGGGTGGTCAAACCTGGCGACGATATCTACCTCGCCATCGAGCGCGGAATCGAAACCACACGTACGCTACTCCTCTGTATGACCCCGAACGCACTTGCCTCCGACTGGGTGGCTCTGGAACGGAGCAGCGCCATCCATCGCGATCCGGCCAACGAAGGGCGCCGCTTCATCCCACTGCTGCTGGCCGACTGCAAACTGCCGGACACGCTGAGGCGCTACAAGTATGTGGATTTCCGGGAGGAGTCGGACGAGGAGGCAGCGTTTGCCGAACTGCTGAGCGTCTGCCAGCCCGATGCGGTTGATGCGCCGCTCATGGCCAAGCCCGCGCCGAAGAAGAAGATACTGAAGAAGAAGCCACCTCCAAAGAAGCCGAGGCCAAAGACACCGCCGGAAGAGACCGAGCCGCTGGCGGTTCTGGAACGCAAGCTCACCGGGCACAAGGGCTGGGTCTGGAGCGTGGCCGTCAGCCCGGATGGGACATGGGCGGCGTCCGGCTTACTAGACAGTACGGTCCAGATTTGGGATATGGAGACTAGTGAGTGCCGGGCGACGCTGAAAGGGCATACGGACCACGTGAACTCCGTTGCGATTACGCCGGATGGGAAACGAATTCTGTCGGGTTCGGCTGACCATTCCGTTCGTGTTTGGAATGCAAGCTCGGGACGGAGACTGGCGATGTTGAAGGGTCACACGCATCACGTCCGCTCGGTGGTCGCCTTGCAGGACAACGCCCGCGCGCTTTCTGGCGGATCGGACAACATGCTCAGGTTGTGGGACCTCTCATCGCGTTCATGCCTCAAGACCATAGATTGCGGGCCGAACGGCGGCGACAACATTTTCACCTGCGCCGTCAATCGGGCGGGGACACATGCGCTGTCGGGGCATCGGGACGGACGAATTCGACACTGGGATCTGGAAGCGGGCGAGTGCCTCGCGACCCTGAAGGGCCACTCGTCCATTGTGAAGTCAGTCCAGATCATGCCGGACGGACGGTTCGCTGTTTCGGGTTCGGACGACAAGACGGTCAAAGTCTGGGACCTGGAAGCGGGGTCTTGTGTCGGGACATTGGAGGGCCATCAGAACAAAGTGCATTCGGTCGCCATCCCCCCCGACTTCAGCTTGATCGCCTCCACGGGATTCCAGGACAAAACAGTCCGGCTCTGGGATTGGAAATCGGGGGCCAGCTTGCAAGTGATCGAGTATGAGTTGGCTGTGTCTCCGATTTCCGTCACCTTCAGCCCCGATGGTTCGCGGCTTGTGGTGGGCACTGCCCTGGGTCCCATCTACGTCTATCGCCTCACCGACGTCCGCGCGGCGCCGCCGGCCGAGGCAACGCGTCGCTACGTGAACGCTAAGGTTGTGTTGATCGGCGAGAGCACGGTCGGCAAGACGACATTGGCCCATCGGCTAGTCAAGGATCGATACGTAAAAACCGATTCGACGCATGGAATGAATGTCTGGCGGCTGGATTTGCCCCCTGCAACTGATGAAACAGATGAGCGCGAAGCTTTGCTTTGGGACTTTGCTGGCCAATTGAGCTACCGCGAGATTCACCAACTCTATTTGGATCAGACAGCTTTGGCACTGCTGCTCATCAATCCGCAGAAGGACGATCCCTTTGCCGAGGCTGGCGATTGGATCAAGGCGCTAGAATCAGCAGCAGCCCAACACGACACAAATCCCGAAGTTCCCAAGGTGCTGATTACGACGAGAAGCGATGTCGGTGGGGTAATGGTCAGCGAGAGAAAAATCAAAAGGTTCTTGCAGGAGTACGATTTCAAGGCTTGGCTCTCCACGGGAGCGAAAAAAGGCGAGAATTGCTCGGACAAGAAGAACGGCGGCCAGCCCTCGAAGCTGAAACAATTGATCGCCGAAAACATTCCGTGGGACAAGCTGGAGTGGACAAGCACGCCGCGCCTTCTGGCCGAATTGAAGAAGGCTGTGATGGCCATGCGCGACGAGTCGGACATTCGGCTGCTCCGTTTCGCCGAACTGGCGCAACGGCTGGAGCAGGCGCTGCCGGTGGAGAAATTCGGCGCGTCCGATGTGCGCACGGCGGTGACACTGCTGGCCAATCACGGTCTGGCTCGCCCCTTGAAATTCGGCGACCTGGTGCTTTTGCAACCGGAACTTATCAACGGCTACGCCGGGGCGATCATCCGCGCCGCCCGCGCTCACACCGATGAGATCGGTTGCGTACCGGAGGCAGACATCTACCAGCCCGGTTTCGATTTCACCGGCGTCGAACGGTTGAAGAATCGCCCCGATGAAGAACTGCTTCTGCGGGCGCTGGTTCAGACCTTTCTTGACCACTCGCTCTGTATCGCCGAGGAGACGCCGCAGGGGCGGCACCTGGTCTTTCCCTCACAATACCGCCGGGAAAAGGACATTCCGCATGAACCGGACATCTTCGTATCCTACACATTCAGTGGCGAATGGCAAACGGTGTGGACCACGCTGGTGGTGCGGCTGTGGTACAGCAATGAGTTCGAGCACCGCGAGTTGTGGCGCAACGCGGCGGAGTTCGCCTTCTCAGACCTCACGCTCGGTCTGAAGATCGGCAACCAGCCGGGCGAAGGCACGGGGACAATCAGCCTTTATTTCGACAAGGAGGTGCCGGACGAACTGAGGGTAATCTTTATCGAGTATGTCCATCGCCACTTGGCCAAGTACGGCTGCGAGGTGACGCGCGACCGTCGCTACGTGTGCCAGGACTGTGGCAAACCGGTGAAGGATCTGGACGCGGTGCGGCGGCGGATGGAAAGGAAGAAGGATTTCATAACCTGCCAGGAATGCGACGAGCAAGTGCCGTTCATCGACTTTATCGAGCAGCGCCTCAAGAGCGATCCGGTGGCGCGAAAAATCCTGGCCATGGACGAGACGGCCACGCGCCAACTCGACACCCAAGCGCTTGAGCAAATCCTGATCGGCCACATGATGGCCATCGCCGGCGACGCGAATCAGATCTTCCGTCCCGTGACAATGTTCGAGTACGGTATCGACGGGGAAGTGGAGTTCAGAGACAACGACGGCAAGGCCAGTGGGAAGAAAATCTGCGTGCAACTCAAGAGCGGCGACTCTTACCTGCGCACTCGGAAGGCCGATGGCAACGAGGTCTTCGATGTGAAGAATGATCGACACCTCGAGTATTGGCTGAGCCTCCCCGTGGATGTGTATCTGGTCATTCGCCAGACAGACGGCACGACCGACGGGCAGGTCATCCGATGGATGAACGTGACGCGTTACCTGAAGGCGCGGAAAGACAAGAAGAACCGTCAGATTGTTTTCCAAGGCGTGAAGCTGGACATGGAGGCGGTGTGGAAGGTGCGGGATGAGTTCTTTGGGCAGGCGTCCAGTAAGAAGCGGAAGCGATAGACAAACCGGAGTCACTGAGCGTTGGGCGCCGTCTGATCCGTATCGAAGATGGATTCCGGGTCAAAGCCCGGAATGACAGACTTTAGACCCCAAACAGTATTGGCGGGTTCGAAGACGAACCCACCCTACATTCGAGACTTTTGAGGGTGCCACCCGCAATGAAGAGAATCGGCTTCGCCGATGTCAGGTCTCTGAGAGAAGAGAGACCTGACCTACTGTTAAGAGGCCCAAGCCTAATTCAATATGCCCGTCCAATTTAGGCCTTGACAAAAAACCCGACTAAGACTATTTTCGAAAGCCGTGCGTAGGTAGTGTAGTCTTTGACCGACACTACATAAAAGTAAATGAGTTGGGCGATTAGCTCAGATGGTTAGAGTACTTGCTTGACATGCAAGGGGTCACTGGTTCAATTCCAGTATCGCCCACCATATAGATGACAACAGCGGACATCGGCTGGATAGAACCGCCGAACCTCCGCTTTTCGTTTTGTGATAGGTTAGAGAGTTTTAAGATGCCGCAGCTACAGTTGACAATGCCCGACGGTTCGGTCAAGGCTTATGACCGTGGCGCTACTGGTTTGGATGTGGCGCTATCAATCTCGCCGCGACTGGCCAAAGCAGCCCTGGCCGTGAAAGTAAATGGGCAGGTGATGGACCTAACCGCCGGTATCGATATCGACGCACCTATCGAGATTCTGACTTTTGATCAGCCCGAAGGTAAGCAGGTGTTCTGGCACTCCAGCGCACATATAATGGCCCAGGCGGTTCAGGAACTGTTCCCCGGCGTTAAGCTGGCTATCGGACCGGCTATCGACGTAGGTTGGTATTACGATTTCGATGTCCCGGAACCGTTCTCGCCTGCAGACCTCGAGCGTATCGAAAAGAAAATGAAAGAGATCATCGCCGAAAACGCAGTGTTCAGTCGTTCCGAGCGCCCTCGCGCGGAAGCTCTCGCAAAATGCAAGGCTGAGGGTGACGTTTACAAGGCGGAAATCTTAGAAGAGCTCGAAGACGACACGGTTTCGTTTTACAACCATTCCCGGTTCGAAGACCTCTGTCGCGGCCCACACCTGCCGAAGACGGGCTTGGTGAAAGCTTTCAAATTGACTTCGAGTTCCGGCGCATACTGGCGTGGGGATGAGAGACGGCCGATGCTTCAGCGTATCTATGGTGTCGCCTATCCCAAAAAAGGGATGCTCGACGAGTATCTGGAACGACTCGAAGAAGCCAAGAAACGCGACCACCGTCTGATCGGCAAGCAGCTGGAGTTGTTTACGATAAACGAGGAAGTCGGTGGCGGGCTGGTGCTCTGGCTGCCCAACGGCGCTCGTATCCGCAACGAGATCGAAGACTTCTGGCGGCAGGAACACACCAGGGCCGGCTACGAAATCGTGTTTTCGCCGCACATAGCCAATCTCGAACTTTGGGACAAGTCCGGACACACCGATTTCTATAAAGACGACATGTACAGCCCATTCGAGGCCGAGGGCCGCGCCTTCCAGCTAAGACCGATGAACTGTCCGTTCCATATTTCGATGTACAAGTCGCGCCGCTGGTCCTACCGCGACCTGCCGCTTCGCTGGGCCGAACTGGGGACGGTCTACCGGTTTGAGCGGGGTGGCGTTTTGCACGGATTAATGCGGGTGCGCGGATTTACCCAGGACGACGCCCACCATTTCGTCACTCAGGAGGGGATGGAGGACGAGTTGGTCTGGCTGCTGGATTTCTGTGTCAACCTGCTGAAGGCTTTCGGTTTCTCGAATTATGACATATTTCTGTCCACCCGACCGGAGAAGGCCATCGGTGATCCGGCCGATTGGGATCGTGCTCAGGACGGCCTTAGGTCCGTTTTGGATAAATCCGGCCTTGAATACCAGGTCGATGAGGGTGGTGGCGCTTTTTACGGTCCTAAAATCGATATAAAAATCAAAGACGCTCTGAACCGGAGCTGGCAGTGCTCGACTATCCAGTTCGATTTTTCCTTGCCGGAACGGTTCGATCTTCATTATATTGCAGCCGATGGTCAACAGCGGCGACCGTTTATGATTCACCGGGCGCTGCTGGGTTCGATCGAACGCTTCTTTGGTGTTTTGATTGAACACTATGCCGGTAATTTCCCTTTGTGGCTGGCCCCATGCCAGGTAAGGGTGCTACCGATAACTGACGATCTTAACGAGTACGCAGCTGCTGTCGTCGAGCGCTTGAAAAATCGCGACATCAGAGCCAAGCTTGATTCTCGGTCGGAGAAGATCGGCGCTAAGATTCGTGACGCCGAAATGCTCAAAGTGCCGTATATGTTTGTTGTCGGCAAGCGAGAAGTCCAGGAGGACTCGGTCGCGGTGCGCAAGCACGTAGTCGGCGACATTGGCGTGAAAACAATTGATGCGGCAGTTGAAATGCTGCTGGAAGAAGTTGCTACGAAAGGACTAAATGCGAGTTGAACTGATGATTAACAGGAGGGTTTCATAAGCAGCAAAGAGCTTCGGGTCAACACCCGAATCAAAGCCACGCCGGTTAGACTGATCGGTGACGACGGCCAACAGTTGGGCATTGTACCCATCAATGAGGCCCTTGACAAGGCTCGGGATGTTGAGCTTGATTTGGTGGAAGTATCTCCCAACAGTCGGCCGCCGGTTTGTCGAATTCTTGATTATGGCAAGTTCAAGTACGAGCAGGCAAAGAAGGAGAAGATCGCCAGGAAGCGTCAGCACAGCTACCAGATGAAGGAAATGCGCTTTCGCCCCAAGATCGACGATCATGATTACAATTTCAAGTGTAAGCATGTTCGTGAGTTTCTGGAATCGGGCAGCAAAGTTCGCGCCTATGTCATGTTTCGCGGTCGAGAATTGGCCTACACCGAGCGCGGTCGCGAGTTGCTGTTGCGGGTGGCCGAAGACATGGTCAATATTGCCGTGGTTGACGTCGAGATTAAGCGCGAAGGGCGCAACATGAGCATGATCTTAGGACCCAACGCCGAGACCCTTAAGCGGCTGAAAGAAAGTACGCGCACAGCATCGCCCAAAGAGGCTGAAACCGTCGAAGTGGCTGAAAAGCCTGAGGCCGATGCAGAAAGCAGTGAAGAAGAAACTCCGGTGGAGACAGAAGCGACCAACACCGGGTCAGAATAGACCGAACATATAGCACAGCCAACAACGAGGATACGCTCGATGCCGAAAATTAAAACGGTGCGAGGAGCCGCCAAACGATTTCGCAAGACGGCTTCCGGAAAACTGAAAAGACATCACGCTTTTAAGACTCATATTTTGAACAAGATGAGTCCGAAGCGCAGACGTCAATTGCGCAAAAGTGCTTTGATATCAAAAGCCGACATGCCGCGCGTAAGTCGTATGCTGCCGAACCTGTAAGACGGCTGAACCTCAAGGAGAAGACAATGCCACGCTCGAAGAATAACGTAGCCGCCCACCGCCGCCATAAGAAGGTGCTCAAGAAAGCACGCGGCAACTACGGCGCCCGCAGCAAGCTCTATCGAACCGCCCTGGAGACGGTCAACAAGGGCATGAAGTACGCCTACCGTGACCGTCGCGCCAAAAAGCGGACTTTCCGCGGTCTTTGGATTGCCCGTATCTCGGCGGGAGCCAAAATGTGTGATACCAATTATTCAACTTTCATGCACGGCCTCAAAAAGGCAGGTGTGAACCTAAATCGCAAGGTCCTGGCCGATATCGCTGCTCGCGACATGGCCACATTCACCAACCTGGCAAAAATCGCCGCCGGCAACTAACTAAAAGCGAGCTCGATAATGTCGCTTTTGGAGGAAGTTGCCCGTCTAAGTTTACAGGCGCGAGAGCGGATCAGCACGGCTGATTCGCTCGCTTCGCTTAAAGAGGCTCGTGTCCACTACCTCGGACGCAAAGGTCCTCTTACGGCCATTCTAAAAGGTCTGAAAGACCTCTCCGTAGACGAACGCAAACAGGTCGGGGCCGAAGCCAACAAGTGCCGGGTCCAGCTTGAATCTGAATTCGATGCCGCCGAAGTAAAGTTCTCAGGCGATACCCCCCGCCAGTTGATCGACCCCACGCTGCCCGGTACCGCCCAGCGAGTCGGCGTCCGGCATCTGACCACCCAGGTCATCGATGAAATGTGTGGCATTTTTCACGGCATGGGCTTTGAGATTGCTCGCGGGCCGGATATCGAAACCGATCATTACAATTTCAGCGCTCTCAACTTTCCGCCGGATCACCCCGCGCGCGACATGCAGGACACCTTTTTTATCGAGGGTGACCGTTTACTCAGGACCCACACCACACCGGTCCAGGTGCGCGTGCTGGAAAAACAGAAACCGCCGATCAAAATTATCACACCCGGCAAGTGTTTCAGAAACGAAGCGATCAGTTCACGTGCCCATGTCGCCTTCCACCAGGTCGACGGCTTTCTAATCGACGAAGGGGTCACCATGGCCGACCTCAAGGGCACCTTGGTGGCATTTTGCAGAGCCTTTTTCGACGAGGGACTCAAGATCAAGTTCCGGCCGTCGTACTTTCCTTTCACGGAACCCTCAGCCGAGGTTGACATTGAGTGTTTCCTCTGCAAAGGCGACGGTTGCCCGGTCTGCAAAAAAAGCGGTTGGCTGGAGATTCTCGGCTGTGGAATGATTCATCCCAATGTGCTGGCCAACACCGGCCACGACCCCGAAAAATACACCGGACTGGCCTGGGGCATCGGTGTCGAACGTCCGGCCATGCTGAAGTATGGAATAAATGACATCCGGCTGTTCTACAATAACGATCTGCGTTTCTTGAGGCAGTTTATTTAGCCATGAAGATTTCCTACCAATGGCTCAGGGAATTATCCGGTCTTGATTGGTCACCGGACGAAATGGGCGACCGCCTCACCCTGGCCGGAACGGCTTGCGAGTATATCACACCCACCGCCGAGTATATGCGTGACGTGATTGTCGGCCAGGTGGTTGAACTAAGCGCTATCGAAGGAGCCGACAAGATCAAGAAGGCCGTAGTCGACACCGGCAGTGATACAGTCGAAGTCGTCTGTGGAGCGCCCAACGTTGCAGAAGGTCAAAAGATAGCCTTTGCCGGAATCGGGGCCAAACTGGTCGACGATTTCGTAATCAAGAAAGTTAAAATCCGAGGGGTTGAATCGGTCGGCATGATCTGCTCCGAACGTGAGCTTGGTATCTCGGATGACCACGCAGGCATTATTGTGCTGGACGACGATGCTCCCGTCGGCGGGTCGTTGGTTGAGTATCTCGATTACGATGACCAGATGCTCACTTTTGAACTAACCCCGAATCGAGGCGACTCCATGTCGGCAATCGGTATCGCCCGTGATCTGGTGGCGTTGGCCTCAATCAAGTTGAACCGTCCCGATAGTCAGGTTGCCGAAGGATCGGCAGTCGCATCTGACTACATCAAAGTGTCCATCGATGATGTCGATGCTTGCCCCCGTTATGCGGCGCGTGTTATAAAGGGCGTCCAGATCGCTCCATCTCCGTGGTGGCTTCGCAAACGATTGTTGGCATCCGGTGTGCGACCGATCTCAAACATTGTCGACATTACCAACCTGGTAATGCTCGAATGCGGTCATCCGCTGCACGCTTTTGATCTGGATCGGTTCGGCTCAAACGAAGTTGTCGTCCGCCGCGCCCGCGAAGGTGAGAAGTTTGCCACCCTGGACGGACGTGAGCACTCGCTTGATGAACAGGTGCTCTTGATTACCAACGGTAAGGAAGGGGTGGCCGCCGGTGGTGTGATGGGCGGGCTCAACTCCGAAGTCGAAGACGGTACCACGAACATTCTTCTCGAAGCGGCTTACTTCAACCCGAGCATGATTCGCAAGAGTCGTCGCAAACTCGATACCGTATCCGAGTCATCACAACGGTTTGAGAAGGGCGTCGACCCCAACGGCATTCGATATGCTCTGGACCGAGCGGCGCAACTGATGCACAAACTGTGTGGGGGAGAGGTTGCCCAGGGGATTGTTGATTGCTATCCGACAAGAATCGAACCGAGGGTCATAGAACTGCGCCCTGAACGCTGCAACGCGGTTCTTGGCAGCAACTACACCACCGAACGAATGAAACAGATACTGACCGATCTGGAGTTGAACGTGCAAGGGGATGGACCCTTGACGGTCACGGCGCCGACTTTCCGGCCCGATCTGGAAAAGGAGATTGACTTAATCGAAGAAGTGGTTCGGATCGAAGGGTTCGAGAGTATCGACGACGCTATCAATTGCATCGGACCGCTTTTCACACGCAGATTGCCCGAGGACAGGTTTGAGGATGAAGCCCGCGCCGTATTGACCGCTTGTGGATTCGATGAAATGCTCGATCACGGTTTAAGTCACAGCAAGCTGGCCACACTGTTCAATCCCGACCTGCCACAGGTGCGGATTCTCAACCCGGTGTCGGAAGAACTTGACATTATGCGCAACTCGCTGGTGCCGACAACGCTTGCCGCCGTGGCCCACAATCTGTCGCACCGTGTCATGGACGTCTGTCTATTCGAGTTGGGCAAAGCGTTCTTCTCAGGCATGTCCGACAACGACTGGCGTGAGGAGGACCGCTTGGTGCTGGCCGTCACGGGCAGTTCTCCCCAGGGTTGGCGGCAGACTTCGCGACCGTACGATTTCCATGATCTTGCAGGCGCCCTTGACAGCCTAGCCGAACACTTCCGCTGGTCCAGGTTTAGTTATGGACCGGAGCCGGTGTCGTTCCTCGACGATAAGCTATCTTTCCGACTGCTTCAGGGCAAGCGCAAGGTAGGGTGGGTCGGACGGGTGGCGGCGGACAAAGCTCGCCGAATGGGCATCAAACAGCCGGTCCTGATCGCCGAATTGTCGCTTGATGGTCTGATGGACACGCGCGACCAACAACTCAAGTTCACACCGCTGTCGATTTATCCGGCCGCGCCGCGCGACCTGGCGATTGTAGTCGATGAACATGTGGCCGCCGGTGATGTTACCGCTTGTGTGAAAAAAGCAGCCGGAGAGCTTGCGGAAGCGGTCGAGATTTTCGATCTTTACTCTGGCGACCAGATTCAGAAGGGCAAAAAGTCGATCGCCCTTTCGATCCGATACCGGTCACAGACCGGAAGTTTGTCGAACGAGCAAGTGGAAGCTACGCAACAACGTGTTGTCGGTGACTTAGAGCAGAAGTTTAATGCCGAGATTAGGATCAAAAAACCGTGAGTGACACTTTAGATCAGATATCGCAGAAGGTCGACCAATTGTTGCAGGTGGTCAAGAATCTGAAGACTGAAAACGCCACGCTTCAGGGCGAGAATAAACAGCTCAAGGCGCAGGTGGCTGATCTCAGCAAAGATCACAAATCGCTTTCGTTGCAAGCTGCCGATCAGTCGGAGGCGGTGCGTTCGAAGCTGCAACTGGTGCTCAGCCGTCTGGACGAGCTGGAAGAACTGGCTGGGCCATAAAAGGGCCATAAATGGCTTTTCTGAGCGGCGATGCTACATCTGCTCCCTGTTTGAGAACACACCCCGTCTCCGCCATCGGTGTACGACCGGGTACATAGGTTACACTTTAGACCGGGCACATGGGTAACACTTTTTTCTATTTCTGTTCTTTTTTGTCTTTATTGCTGTTCTCTCTTTTTGGTTTCCGTGGAAGATGTATTAGTCG
>JAOUBJ010000021.1 GCA_029860345.1 Candidatus Zixiibacteriota bacterium
ATTCCGATGCGATCATTCAATAACAAAAGCAGTGCCGAGAGAATCATATATGGACTAATAGCTTACGTACTAAACAACCCAACGGATATGCCAAATACAGAATTTACACAAAACCCTTGACAGTATGTCTTTCGTCCAACAAAGCAGTCAAGCTTGACAAGTTGCCGTCGATTCTATATCATAAGGATACAAGTATGCGCGGAATATCGTGTCTGCATCGGCAACCGATTGCGACAGAAACAATTATCCGATGGGTGGGAAAGTGACCGAAACTTGGGACATTTGCAGTGTTCTATGGGTAAAAGCAGCCTGACTGAGAGGACGAGGATGCCGGCATTTCACAAAGCCTCAGCCGCAAAAACGATACTGCTTTTGTTTATCGGCTCCCTCCTGCTGCCCGGCGCATCGTCTGCCCAAACACCGCTGTTGGATCTTGAAGTAATCGATACGTTGGCCAGTTCCGGCGCCCAGAATGTACCCATCTCTGTCTACATGAATAACTATGAAGATACGGTGGCCGGGTACTCGTTTTGGCTCCTTCTCAGCCGACCTGATATTGCATCGTTCCAACTGACTTTCGATACAGTGGGGACTTTGTCTTCAAGTTGGGAGCTGGTGCAGGTCAATCACCTGGGCGGACAACCGTTCAACATCAAAGTAGTAGCGGTGGCAAACTGGCCGCCTCCCCCCACCACGCCCGGAATCGCTCCTCAGCAAGGCGGGCTTCCGCTTATCAAACTGCTCATTGACATTCAGGATATCCCGGATACGACCACCAACCGCACGGTGGACATTATTGTCGCCCACGCCAACCTCTCGGAGTTTGCCTTCTCCGATCCGGGTGGTACGGTTATCGGAACGGTTCAGGATTCGGTGCTGGACACTGCCTATTTCGAGTGCACCTTTTGGCAGGATGAAACCACCTGCCTGGAATGGACAGAGGTAAACCCGGGGGCTCCCTATGATTCATCCGAGATATACTGGCGCACTTTCGCCGTCCTGGATACTACCCGGGTGCAGGTGCTCGACGGCTCCATAACCATCACCGGCGGCTATGCCTGCGGCAATATCAATAATGACCCCGAGGGAAACACTGACATCTCCGACTTGGTTTACCTGGTCGACTGGATGTTCACCGGTGGACCTGAGCCGGTCGCTCTGATGTCGGCCGACTGTAACGGTGATGGTCTGAACGATATTTCTGATTTGGTCTGGCTGGTGGATTTCATGTTTACCGGTGGTCCAATGCCAATATGTGGAAAATGAACGAACGGATTACGACATAGTTGTAAAGTGCCTGACTTATTGGTGCAACCATTGCAAAAGACATGTTTGAACGCGGTGAAAGACGGCCTTTGAACCCGTTTTCGATTGACAAATCCTATGCTGTTGAGTATCTTAGCTATGTCTGCAAATAAGCCTGGCTACGAAATGCGATGACACTGCTTCCGAGGAATCTGGTGAGGCGAGCAATTTATTTCGCGGCCGCCGGGCTGGCCATTTTGGCTGTTTTTGGGGGAGTGGCCTTGGAGCATCCAAGCGCCATGGATCAACCCAACCCCGGTGACGTGGATATTCATAACCTATCGGACTGCGGATTACAATTCACCGCGAATCATGGTCAGTATCATGACCAGGTGTTGTATCGTGCCGATGCCGGCGGGGCTGTTATCTGGCTGACGCAGAACGACGTGTTCTACCATTTCACCAGGCTGGTTCCCACTGCCGACACGGCCGAACTACCTCTGGAATCCGGGCGCCAAAGTTCTGAACGATCCGACCGTCTCGCTTCTCTGGTAGTCAGAATGAGCTTGCTTGGTGCGCAGAGCGGCGGTAATGTCGGTGGTCAGGTGGCGCTTGGCTCGTTCACCAACTACTTTTTCGGCGATGATCCCCAAGGCTGGCGGACAAATGTACCCAACTACCGAGAGGTTGTCTACCAACAGGTTTATCCCGGGATTGACCTGAAATTCAAAGGTAGTTTTGCCCACCTTGAGTACGACTTCATAGTGTCTCCATTGGCCGATCCCAGCCAGATCAAGGTGCAGTATCACGGAGTCGACTCGCTGAGTATCGACGGCTCGGGTGATTTGATTGTCAGCACCGCATTCGGTCAATTGCGGGAAACGAGACCGTTTACATACCAACTTGACGGTGAAGACCAGGCTAGTCTTGAGGTAGACTACGTCCTATTGAGCGACAACAGTTTCGGGTTTGACCTGGGTCCCGGATATGACTCTACCCTCCCTTTGGTTATCGATCCTGTTTTGTCCTATTCCGGATTCGTAGGTGGTGGCGCCAACGACTATGGGCGCGGCACGGCCATCGACACTTTCGGTTGTGCCTATCTCGTAGGTTATACCAACTCGCTTGACTTTCCATTGGCCGCGGCTATAGACAGCACCTACAACGATACCACGCCGTCGGCTCATGACGTATTCGTTCTCAAACTGGCCACCACAGGAGACTCGCTGATTTACAGCACCTACCTCGGTGGCGCCGAAGCAGATGATCGCGGCTTTGGAATCGACGTGAACGGCCAGGGCGAGGCATACATTACCGGCGTGACTAAGTCCGGTGACTTCCCGACGGCCAACGCCGCTCAGGCTGCTAACGCCGGGGGGCAGGACGCATTTCTGGCAAAACTGTCCTCGACCGGCGATGCCTTGCTCTACTCCACTTTCCTGGGCGGAAGCCTGGATGACGTCGGTTCCGGCGTGGCGGTCGACGAGTCCGACCGCGCTTTCATTGTCGGCAACACCGGGTCGGACGATTTCAACCTTTCCTCCACACCTCTTGATGATGCTCTTGACGGCTTGCAGGACGCTTTCATGGCACGGTTCAACCCCACCGGCGCAATCGAAGTCAGCACCTATCTGGGCGGCACGGTCAGTGACTACGGTGTCGGTGTGGCCATCAGCCCCGACTCGGCCGCCACGATCACCGGCTATACATCATCCGGTGACTTCCCGACGGTCAACGCCTATGACTCCGTTTATAACAGCGGGACGACTTTTGGCGATGTCTTTGTCGCACGGTTTGACACCACCGGCAACAGTCTGATCTACAGCACCTACCTGGGCGGCACCAGCGACGATCTGGCCTTGGCCCTGGCCGTCGATCAACTTGGCAGCGCCTACATTACCGGCTACACATTGTCCTCCAACTTTCCCGTCCTCAATGCCTACGACTCAGTATTTCAAGGGTACTTGATGGTCTTCATCACCAAGCTGGGTCCTGCCGGTGATTCGATGGCCTTCAGCACCTTTTTGGGCGGATGGAATGCCGACTTCGGCACTTCGATTGCCGTGGATCAGAACGAGGAGGTCTATGTAACCGGCGCCACCAATTCTCAGAACTTCCCCACAGTGGAAGCTTTCGACCCCACCTACGGTGCCGGCTATGACGGCTTTATAGCCGCCTTGAGCGACGACGGCGACTCTTTGATATACTGCACTTTTCTTGGAGGCATTGGCGGGGATGATTTCCCTTATGGCATCCGTGTCGACACCGGACTGAATGCATACGTCGGCGGCTATACCGGGTCGGTGGACTTCCCCACCCTCGATCCGTTTCAAGACTCACTTTCCGGCGGCTTTGATGCTTTCGTCACCAAACTGGCCCGGATCGAATATGTCTGCATCGATTCCGACGGCGATGAGTTCGGCGATCCAGGACATCCCGAGAACCATTGCCCCGATGACAACTGTCCCAGTATCTTTAATCCCGACCAGGAGGACCTTGATGGGGACCTGGTAGGTGATTCGTGTGACAACTGTTTCGATATCTCCAACCCGGCCCAGACCGACACCGACCTGGATGGCATTGGCGATCCATGCGACACATGTACCGATTCCGACGGTGATGGTTTCGGAGATCTTGGTTTTCCGGGCAATACCTGCGCCGCTGACAACTGCCCGACCATCTATAATCCCGACCAAGAAGATGCCGACGGCGATGGTATCGGTGACAGTTGTGATGTGTGCACCGATATCGATGGCGACGGCGCAGGCGATCTCGGCTATCCGGCCAACACCTGCCCTCCGGACAACTGTCCGGACGTCTACAATCCCGCCCAGGTCGATTTCGATGGGGATGGATTTGGCGATTCCTGCGACAACTGTCTGCCCATTTTTAATCCGGCGCAGGAGGACACGGACGAAGATTTGGTTGGAGACTCTTGTGATACCTGCACGGATACCGACGATGACGGTTTCGGTGATCCGGGTTTCCCGGCCAACACCTGTGGTCTGGACAATTGCCCGCTGGTCTACAACCCCAGCCAGTCAGACGCCGACAGCAACGGCGTGGGCGATGCGTGCGATGCCGGATGCTGTGTGACACCGCTGAGGGGCAATATCGACTTCGACGTAGGAGATGTTATCGACATATCCGACCTGGTCTATCTGGTAGCTTATTTCTTCCAGGGTGGTCCCCAGCCGCCTTGTGCGGAAGAGGGAAATGTCGATGGTGATGTCGGTGAGACCCTTGATATTGCCGACATGGTCCACCTGGTTGACTATATGTTCAATGGCGGACTTCCCCCCGGCAACTGTCCCGCCGCCCCTTGAGCGGCGGCGCCTTTCAACGCGAGCCTCTACAAAAAACTCCCCATATTCGCAGGCCGGAGCCGCTTCTGGTTTTGCCGCCGGAACCGCAGGGTCACACCCACCTCTGGTGTGCAGGACCCTGCTGAACCTGCAAGGTGGAACCGCCAATCCGCCCGCGGTGAACACACTGCAAGACTGTTGACAAACGCCCGTATCTAATGTGGTGTAGGGCGACCCCGCCCGACACCTGCCGTTTCACCCACTGACTGTCAGGCGAGTCGCCTGACAGCACCGAACGCCCAACTCCGGGTGCAGGACCCTGCGAAACCTCTACAAAAAACAGATCCTTCCCGCCAGTGGGGACTTGTCGATCCAACCTGATCCGAGCTATATTCCGGCTATGACCGATGCTCCACCAACCAAAGAAAACTATGCGCTCTCAAAGTGCTGTTCGCCAAAGCCGGATTGCGAAATAGTCGGATACTACAGCCACGATGGAAAGTTGCTGAAAGTCCATCGGGCGGATTGCGACAATTTGCAAAAGGCCGATCAAACGCGATTGGTCTCTCTGGCCTGGCCGGAAATCCTGGCCGAAAAACCGTTCACACCAGAAGACGACTACCGTGATCTGGACGAGCTGGACTTCCGCATCCTGGCCCACCACGACCAATACGGGGTCGACTACTCGCTGGCCATGGCTCGTCTGGTGGGTGTCGACAAGCAAACGGTTTTCGAACGCCATCGCAAACTGCGCGGCATGAAACTGCTGAAACGAGTGGAGCCGGTGATGATCCAGTATCGCAAGGGCGTGGTCGACAATAAGTGGATCAAACACCGCAATCACACCTACTACGATCTGACCGCCAAAGGGAATAAGTACCTCGGCTATTGGGGAAGACATCAAAGCTGATCAGGCCGACCTGTCCGGTGCCTCACCGACTGGCAGGGTGGGTCGGTCTTCGCCTGTGCGCCGCGGCGTGGACCCGCCGATTCGTCAGGACCACAATGGTTCTGACCTACGAAGACTGACTTTTCAGTGAACAAAGAGTGGATTCCGACGTTTACTATCTCATGTGACCCGAATAGATTCGCTTGCGAATTCGCGGCGGGATCGGCTTATTGGGCGGATGTGAAATAGAGAGTAGTTTCGAGTATATGATACCTGGTCCTCTAAAGGAGAGTTTATGCAGTTGAGGAGAATCTTCGAGATCACGCTGGTCGCAATTACGCTCCTGGCGTTCGTCGGCAATGTCGATGCCAAGCGCCGCGTGCGAACTTTCGGTGACAAAGAGAAGTCATCGGAAACGACCAAGAATAAGAAAGACACCAAGAAGACAGACGAAAAACCGTTTGCCGAGATGATCAAAGACAAGGTGGCTATTGAGGGTCTGTTCACGTTCTATCATGACACGATCGACAACAGTTACCTGATGGCTGTCAAGCCGGAACAGTTTGGCCCCATCTATCTGCTGGGACTTACCCGTTCGGCATCGGAAGGCGCCTATTTTGACAATGGCACAATGTCGAGCACTTTTCCCTTTTTCTTCAAGCGCGTCGGCAAAAAAATCATGCTGATGGAAAAGAACCTTCGTTTTCGAGCCGATGAAAGTTCACCACTTAAACGAGCCCTGGACAGAGCCGTTTCCGACCATCTGCGGTCATCGACCACGGTTGCTTCCAAACCGGATGACTCGACCGGCGCTATCTTAGTAAAACCGGCGGAGTTTTTCCTCAAAGACATCACCAATATCGGGTATTACATGAATCGGGGACTTAAGACAGGTCTGAGTTTCGACAAAGGAAACAGCTATTTCGAGACAGTGAAGGGTTTCCCCGAGAATACCGAGATCGATGTGCGGTTGCACTTCAAGACCAGCAAACCGATCTCGGCGTCAACTATGCAGAATCCGTACAGCATGTTCCACGTCTATCATTATTCGCTGTCGTCACTGCCGGAAACCGATTATATGCCTCGTCTGGCCGATGACCGCATCGGCCACTTCCAAACCATCTATCAGGACTACACCAACCTCGACGAAGAGACACCTTACGTTCGCTATGTCGAGCGCTGGCACCTCAAGAAAAAAGACCCCACCGCCGCTCTCTCTGAGCCGGTGGAACCGATTGTATTTTGGGTAGAGAACACTGTTCCCGAAGAGTACCGACCGGCAGTGGTGGATGCGATTGAATTCTGGAATCCAGCCTTTGAAAAGATCGGTTTCAAGAACGCACTGGTGGCCAAACAGATGCCGGACACGGCCGACTGGGACCCCGCCGACACTCGCTATAATGTCGTTCGCTGGATGATCATTCCCGGTGGTTCCTATGCCGTCGGTCCCAGCCGCGCCAATCCGTTTACCGGACAAATCTATGATGCCGACATCAGGTTCTCTTCGGACTGGGTGCGCTACATGTACAATCGGATGGAGTATTTCATCGATCCGGTTTCGTTTGATGGTTCCACACCCGGAGAGACCGGATTCGACGAGGTTGCACCGGAGCTTGAGGGTATTAACAACTATCGCATGTGCAACTACGGCGCCGAGGCGGCCAAAGAGGCGGCCTTTGCGTCTGCTTATCTCAGTGTAGCGACGGACGACCTGGCCGACAAGGATGAGGCGATCAAGAAGTACGTGCGCACCTACATCACAGAGATTCTCGCCCATGAAGTAGGCCACACTCTGGGACTCAGGCACAATTTCAAAGCGTCCAGTGTCTACACCCTGGATCAGATCAACGATACGGAGTTTGCACGTGAGCACGGCACCATCTGTTCGATAATGGACTACGGTCCGCCCAACATCGCCGGGCCGGGTCGTGTACAGGGTGATTTCTACTCGACAATACCGGGCGCCTACGACGACTGGATGGTTGAATATGCTTATTCGGAATTCGATGCCGCCACGCCGAAGGAAGAACTTCCCATGCTGGCCGTGATAGCCGGTAAAGCCGCCAAACCGGAATTGGCCTATGGCACCGATGAAGATGCTTTTGGCTGGAGTACGCGTTCGGTGGACCCCTATTGTAACCTGCATGATGCCGGTAACGACCCGCTTGGTTTCGCTCTGCACCGGATAAGTCTTACTCGTGAACTCTGGCACAACAGTATACCGACCTTTGAAAAACCCGGCGCGCGCTACCAAAAACTGTACGGCGCCTTCCTGGCCGGATGGCGTTCCTACGGCGAGCTGGCCTTGATCGCACCCAAGTATGTGGGCGGCATAACGCGTAACAATCTCCACGTCGGCGATGCACCCGGCAAGCCGCCGTTTGAAGTTGTCCCGGCTTCCGACCAGCGGCGAGCGGTGGCCGCGTTGCGCGATCATTTGTTTGCGGCCAATGTATTCGATCTGCCCGATGGACTTTTGAACAAACTGCAGCCGGAGCGTTTCCCGGACTTTGCCTTCTCTGTGTATGGAAGATCGGTGGACTATCCTTTCCATCAGCGGGTGCTGGCGGCTCAGAACACAGCCCTGGCCAGATTGTACAGCTCGGCCGTCATCGGACGGCTGTTGAACAACGTCGACCGGTTCGGCGCCGACGAGGACAAGTACACCATGCATGACATGTTCACCGAGGTGCGTCGAGCTATCTGGAGTGAGGTCACGGGGCCTGCAAACGTCAACAGTTTCCGACGTCAGTTACAGCTTGCCCATCTCACCCGGATCATCGGTATATATTTGAGCCTGCCATCGCAGTATCCGTCGGATGCGCGCACCCTGGCCGCCAACGACCTGGATATTCTCAGTAGAGCGGCGCGAAGCGCGGCCGGTGCCGGCAACCTCAATGCTATGTCTCGGGCGCACTACAAAGAGGTGGTTCGCCAGATCGAAGCGGCCAGCAACGCCAGCCATTACTACGGTTCGAGTGTGATAAGGCGGTAGTGCTATGGTCGTGCATCAGTCAGTTCCGGCACGCTGCAGTTCGGTGGATTAGGCGCGCAAAGCGCGAGAGACACGGCTTGGCCGTGTCATGCCGGACCTGATCCGGCATCCAGTTCAGGTTTCGAAGACTGGATACTGGCCTTCGCCAGTATGACAAAGGACGAACAGTCTTGTGGTCTTGCAGGGCAGAACCGCTTCTGGTTCTGCCTTCTTTTATGGTGTTGCGCTGGGTCCTTTCCCGCTGAAGGCGGGATGAGACCCTGCGCGTTCTGTGGTCAGCATCCAGTAGGTCGGGACCTTTATGGTCCCGACATCAGCGTCAGGACCGCAAGGGTTCTGACCTACAATTGCAGCATCGTGATGTAGTTGTTACACGTCGCCGTTGGGGACGTTGTAGAAGGCTTTAATGTAGTTCCAGGCATCGACCGCTTTGTCGGCGTAGACAAATAGTTCGATATCCTCAGGCGCGATCGTACCCTGCCGCACCAGGAACTCGAAGTCGATCAACGAACGCCAGTATTCCTCGCCAAACAATACGATCGGCAACGGTGCCACCTTTTCTGTCTGCACCAAAGTCAGCGCTTCGAACAATTCATCCAGAGTGCCGTAGCCGCCGGGGAAAGCCACCAGCGCCTTGGCCCGCAGCATGAAATGCATCTTGCGAATCGCAAAGTAGTGGAACTTAAAACATAGCTCCGGCGTGATGTAGGGATTCGGTTCCTGTTCTTCCGGTAAGGTGATGTTCATACCGACCGTCTTGGCGCCGACATCGAAGGCGCCCCGGTTGGCCGCCTCCATGACACCGGGTCCGCCGCCGGTCACGATGACGTATTCATTCTCGTGGTTGGGCCGGTTTTCCTCAGACACCAGGCGTCCGAACTCGCGCGCTTCATCATAGAATCGCGACTTGGCCAGAATATTCTTTGCGATGTGCAGTTTTCTTTTGAGAGTACCGTCGGAAGGCTTTCGGCGCAGTCTGGCTTCGGCTGTTTTGACCCCGGCTTTGGCATCTTTCGGCTCCACTATCCTGGTTCCGCCGAAGACTACCAAGGTGGATTTGATCTTCTGGTCCTGCAGCAGGATTTCCGGTTTCATCAACTCCATCTGTAGCCGAACCGGACGCGAATAATCTTCGGAGATGAAACCCTTATCGTAGTATGCTACCTTGTAGGCAGGTGAGCGTTCCAGGCGAGCTTGCAGTTTCTCTATATCAGGTGGTTTCTTTTTAGCCATACAATTGATTCATCCTGTGTGGACGAGCTACTGATGCAATGTTGACGATCCGGCGGCGGTTCACGACGCGACCGGGTCCTTGAAATGTTCTTCCAGCGGTACCGACGATGACACGCCCAGGCAGATACCGAGTGATTGCGCCACTTTCAGAAGGGGATGGTCGGGCGCCACGGTGCGGACTTTTCCGGCCACATCTTCTATCGGCACCGATATCATCTGTTGGTTTTGCAGGCCGACCATCCGACCAACCTCGCCGCGAGCAACCAAGTGGACAGATTCCACACCATAGCGCGTAGCCAACAGTCGATCAAAAGCGCTGGGCGAACCACCCCGAAGCAGATGGCCCAGAATAGTAACCCGGCATTCGATATTGGTCAGACCTTCTACCTGGGCGGCGACACCGTGCGATACACCGCCGAGCCGCTTGGCATCCGGCGAGGTGGCAATGGTGCGCGCCACGGTCATCTCGCCGCCGACCGGTGAGGAACCTTCGCCGACCACCACGATCGAAAAATTCTTACCGCGTGCATTGCGTGTTCGCACGGCATCGCACACCGCCTCAATGTCATAAGGAAACTCCGGCAACAGGACAATGTCGCCGCCGCCGGCCAGGCCTGAGCAAAGCGCCAACCAGCCGGCATAACGCCCCATAACTTCGACGATCATGACCCGATGGTGGGATTGCGCCGTGGTGTGGATTTTGTCGATAGCATCGGTTGCGGTCACGCAGGCGGAATCGAATCCGAAGGTCACCTCGGTGCCAAAGAGATCATTGTCGATAGTCTTGGGGACACCGACTATAGGGAGCCCCAATTTCATCATACCGGCCGAGGCGGCCATAGTGCCATCGCCGCCGATAGCGATCAGGGCGTCAAGACCCAGTGATTCGAAATTGCGCACGGCCTGGCTGGATCGATCAAGGTAAATATACTCCTCCCCCTGGAGCACCGGAAAATTGAAGGGGTCGGCGCGGTTGGATGTCCCCAGAATAGTGCCCCCTTGGGCCAGGATTCCGGACGCATCACCCAGATCGATCCGACGGTAGCGGTTCTCAATCAAGCCCTCGTAACCGTCGGAAAAGCCGATTACTTCGAGGTCGTAATCGTTGTGAGCCGTCTTGACAATAGCTCTGATGACAGCATTCAGACCCGGGCAATCGCCTCCGCCGGTGAGAACGCCGATTCTTCTGATTTCCTTGTTCATCGTGATAATTTACCAATTCGGTTCACGTTTGGAAACTAATAACTTCCCCCCATTTTGTCCCTTGGGGAGGTATATCTGAGTTTTCGGCATATCGATGCCCTGCTTTACCAATGACAGGCCCCGACCGTGCGCGGCCTGTTGAAACAGACCTGGTTGGATGGTGGTGTCGGGCGACCCCGCCCGACACCTCATCTTCCAGGTCTCCGGCCGTCAGGCGAGTCGCCTGACAGCACCTGCCCAGCCTCACCCGTACCTGCCGGCCATAAAATTCTTGTTGTTTTGGACGATATATGTTAGTAGCAAACGGGGTTATAGCGCCAAGCAATACGTCACAAAAGGAATTCGATGCGAGTAAAACAGTTCCTGGTCCTGCCGCGACTACCAAAACGAATCCATGCACTTCAGGAACTGGCTCAGAATCTCTGGTATTCCTGGAACTGGGACCTGGTCAAGCTGTTTATCCGACTTGACCCGGAAATGTGGGAGGCATGCTACCAAAACCCGGTCAAGATGCTGTCACGATTACCTCAGGAAAAGCTTGAAAAGGCGGCCAAGGATGATGGCTTCGTAGCCAGTCTGGATCGTGTCCACCAGAAATATCGCGAGTATCTCGATCGCAAAAAGTGGTTCGAAATCAACTATCCCGATAACAACGGCGGACGGCTGGCCTATTTTTCACTCGAATACGGCTTGGACACCGGGCTGCCGGTTTATTCCGGCGGATTGGGCGTGCTTTCCGGTGATACCCTGAAGTCTTCCTCGGACCTGGGATTACCGGTCGTGGCCGTGGGTCTGCTTTACCGCTACGGCTACTTCCGTCAATGGCTCTCCAGCGACGGCTGGCAGCAGGAACGGTATGAAGAAAACGACTGGTACCACATGCCGGTACAACTGGTCAAGGGACCGGATGAACAGCCGCTCCGAGTCGGCGTTGAAATCGATGGTACACCGGTGCAGATTCAAATATGGAAAGTCATGGTCGGTGTAACGCCGCTGTATCTCTTGGACACGAACATCGGAGAAAACCCCACCAAGTGTCGCGAAATCACATCGGTACTTTACGGCGGCGACAAAGACACCCGTATGAGGCAGGAGATAGTTCTCGGTATCGGTGGCGTGCGGGCGCTACGGGCCATGGGGATACAGGCGGACGCCTATCATCTCAACGAAGGGCATTCCTGGTTTCTGACCCTGGAGCGCATCCGCATCCTGATGCAGGAGGAGCACCTCACATTTGCTGAAGCCTCGCAGTATGTCTGGTCGAGCACAGTCTTCACGACCCACACGCCGGTCCCGGCCGGCAACGAGAGATTCGACCCGGTGCTGGTACACAGGTATCTGGGCAAGTTCGTTTCCGAGTTGGGGCTGGGCTGGAAAGATTTCCTGGCTTTGGGGCGCGTTTTCCCCAACGATGAAGCCGAACCGTTCTGCATGACGGTAGCCGCCCTCAAACTGGCTGCCTTTGCCAACGGTGTGTCCCAACTGCACGGTAGTGTTTCGCGCCACATGTGGCACAACATCTGGCCGGACCTGCCCACCGAGGAGATACCTATCGGCGCCATTACCAACGGCGTGCATCCGGGGTCATGGATATCGCACGATCAAAACGAATTATACGAAAGTTATTTTGGCCCCGACTACGTTGAGAAGCCCGGACAATTGGATACCTGGAAACTGGTGCACCGCATCCCCGACGCTGAACTGTGGCGCATTCATAATCGCCGACGGGAACGTCTGGTGTTTTTTGCGCGCAAGCGGCTCAAACAGCAGTTGATGCGCCGTGGCGCCTCGCAATTGGTTATCCAGCGCGCCGATCAATTGCTCGACCCGCAGATATTGACCATCGGTTTCGCCCGGCGCTTCTCGACCTATAAACGCGGTAACCTGATTTTCTCCGACCCTGAGCGTCTGGCCAAGATCGTTAACTCAGAAGACTGTCCGGTGCAGATTCTCGTGGCCGGCAAAGCGCATCCTTTGGACACGCCCGGCAAAGAAATCATCAAACAGATGGTCGAGTATACTTCCGAGGAACGCTTCAGGCATCGCGTTATCTTCCTTGAGGACTACGACATTAACGTCGCCCGTTACCTTGTCCAGGGTGTCGATGTCTGGCTGAACAACCCCCGGCGTCCTTTGGAAGCTTCCGGCACCTCCGGCATGAAAGCAGCGTTGAACGGCGCCCTCAATCTGTCGATCCTCGACGGCTGGTGGGTCGAAGGATACGATGACAGCACCGGTTTCAAAATCGGCAACGGCGAGGAGTACGATAATATTGAAACGCAGGATCATTTCGACGCTGAGATGCTGTACAACACGCTGGAGCGCGAAGTGATTCCTATGTACTATGAGCGCAACGAAATCGGTCTCCCCACCCAGTGGCTGGCCAAGATGAAAGCCACCATCCAGATGGCTGGTGAACGCTTTTCCACCCAGCGGATGCTCGAAGATTACACGCAGCAGTTTTATCTGCCCGCTATCGAATCGGGACAACGGATGCGTGAGGATCAGTACCGACTCACCCGCGAAACCACCGCCTGGATCAGCCGAGTCGGCAGCAACTGGAACAAGATCGGTATACGCAATGTCGATGTGCCCGAACTGGAATCGACCCTCTTTGTCGGACAGAAATTTCCGATCACCATCGAGGTCCTCCTGGGTGACATCAGTCCTGATGATGTCGAGGTGCAAATAATCTCCGGTCGACTGAATTCACACGAAAAGATTCAAGACTTCCAGCCGGCCGCAGCCGTGCCGACCGATGCCGGTAGTCAGCCAGCCGAGGACGGCGTCTATGCTTTCACCGGCGAGGTGACCTGTTCAGAGTCGGGCCGATTTGGAATCACGGCGCGCATCATCCCCAAGAATCAAAACCTTCCCCACCCGTTCAAGCCCAAGCTAATAAGCTGGTGGTAGCGATAAATGGCCCATAAATGGGTTCTTCGCGCTACGCGCGCTACAAGTGTCACCCTGAGCGCAGTCGAGGGGTGAATCTATCGTGCAAAAACCAGCCCCAAACAAGGTTTGAGACGGCCACCCGAGGAGCGGACTGGATTCCGGGTCAAGGCCCGGAATGACTGAGGGGCGGCCACCCGGTTTCGGACCAGGGGGTCCGACCTACTGTTACTGCCGCAATAAAAGACCGGATACTGGTCTTCGCCGTTATGACAGACATGGGTCAATCGGTGTTTGTGGAGCACGAGGCAGACCGAAGAGAAACCCGCGAAGCGCGAGTTGTCGGAACCCGCATGTGGCGGTCCTTCGGACCAGGGGTTCCGACCTACTGTTACTTCGGGACAGGTGTCCTGACCTACTGTTACTGAACTCACTGTACAAGCCAACTCATTCGGTATTCCATCGACTCTTCTGTTTGAGAGATAACTCCTCACCGAATTCCTTAGCCACCAGGTGGGCAAGCCCCTGTATTGCTTCAACGATCTCTTTCTTGAATAAGTCACCGCCGCGGGACCTGAATTCACCTACAGTGTAACCCTTCCTATAAAAGTCATCTGATGAAATGGCCCTCCGCATCAGGAGCTTGTTCCCTTGAATGTCTATAACGGAGACATCAGCAGTTATCACAGCACTGGGGCTCACTCCGCCGCCGTAGGCCGCAAGTCCATATAGGAAGTTTAGTTCCAAAACCCAGTCGGCACCGAGCTTATCGTTGAGAACGGTATAGTCATTGATTTTCGTTTTTCTACCGACTTTCTTTCTTGGGTATTTGTCAACTCCCAAATTGTCTACATCCATAGGGCTGACAGTTTCAAAGCCCATAACAAAGGTCTTGGTGAAATCCTCGTCGAAAAGTTTTTTTATCGGAAGATCCGAGACGGCCATTCTAAGCATGTCCGGGTCGCCGCCTAACGACGATCTCAAGTTTGCATCGATGACACCACCAATGATCAGTGTCCCCAGAATGCCGGTGTTAGCATATCGACCCTCCTTCAGACTCTTAATCATACCGCTGTGGTCAATTACCTGCAACTCTTCGTCCTTCATTGATGTGACAATGGCCAGTTTTTTGATCTGTTGTGTATCCTCCGGTTTCAGCAGGTTGAACTGTTTGGCCGGTACGCCGCATCCTGTGATCATGTAAGTTGCAAAGAGCCCCAGGATCGTTATGGTCAAATTGTATTTCATCTTCTTACTCTCTGCCTACTTGTGCACCGAAGTCGGCAGATGTCATTTGTTTTGCTCAACAAACTTACCCACAGCCACAGCCAGTTGGTCATCTTTAAGAACGGATGCGATCACATCGTAGAGCGCTCTATTAATGATCTGCTCGTTTTGAACCGTTACATCCATCCCGTCGAGTATCGATTCAACATGACTTTTCTTGACATCATACCATAAGTTCACATCATGAATCCTATCGATCAAAACAACATCGAATTCTATGTCTGCTTCCGAATGCTGAGGAACCAAACCTGGCGTAAATTCCTGCACCCAGAAGACGTTTATTCTGCCCTTGAATACCAAATCGGCTTCGGCTTCGTCGAAAACCACGTTGAATCCCGACTCGGCGAATGCCCCACGGAAGGCCAGCGCGGATAGCTCGACGAGACTATCGTCAATAATGATGGGCGACTTTTTGTCGGCAATGCCGGTTTTCGCCTCACCGATTACATTATGGGCAACGCCGGTTCTCAGATCAGTGAATCTCTCAACGAAAACACTTACCTGCGCAGCATTGGGGATTGATGAACTGGGCGGGGTCCGCAGATAGTAATCCAGTCTGACTTTGCTGTATTGAGAACCACAGCCGGCCAACAAGTGAAAGGTGCAGATAACAACGACGTAGAAGACCGGTGATTTCACTTTTCTTTTCATCCTCTGTAACACCTCTCAATGAAAGATAGAGTTTGACCTTATCCGTTCAAAATCCGAATCTGCAGGGCGTCCTGGGCGGGGATCATGGCTAACCAACTCAATGTACGTATCGCCCACGGACAGGTCAATGGTTTAGTATAGTAGGTCAGGAGCACCAAAGGCTCCTGCAGGTTCTGGGCCACCCTGCCTTTACCTCTGACATACAAGGTCCTAATCGATGAGGGATGTATTGCACCATTTTATTCTTGACACCCGCGTGAATCCCCAGCTTATTGTTGATGAATTAGGGATAACCCCGTATTTGATTGAGACTCAACCTCCGGGGTCCGTTTCCCGGTAGGCAAAGCCTGAGAGGAGGTGTTGGAGTGGCGCAAAGGATGAAAGTCCAGATGAGGTTTCACCCTGAACACATCATGTACTTGGTCATCGTTGACAAGATGCTGAAGAAGTGGGCCAACGTGATGAAGGTCAGGCCCACCGACAAGTTCTTTGACATGGTGCATGGGCATGTTGTGGATCATGCGGTCAGAGGTGTCGAGCCCCCGAAGCAGATTGCGGCGGCGATCCTGAATATCGCCGATGACATGATGTCTGGGCGCGATGTGGTGCTCAGGGCCGGTGACTATATCAGCCTGATGGACTACGCGAGGAAGACGAGAAAGCTCTAACAATGTTCATCAGCCCGGGAGGAAGAGACAAATCCTTTCTCCCGGAATCTTACCCATAGTGATTTCGGTTTATGTGAGGAGTTTTTGTCGTAATGACGTTTGAAGGTTTTCCGCTCGTTATCGGTTTGGAGTTGACGCTTGAGTGCAACCTGAAATGCAAACACTGTGCGTCGTCAGCCGGGCAACCTCGCCCTAAAGAGCTAAAACTGGATGAGATACTGAATATCTGCGACGACCTCCCGGATCTCCTTGTTCAAGAGGTTGATTTCACCGGAGGCGAGCCGTTGCTACGCACCGACTGGCCGATTATCGCCGCGCGTCTCGGCGAGTTGGGTATATCGGTCCGGATGGTCACCAATGGCGTACTCTTGGAGAAGAATATCCCGCCTCTTTTGGATTCCGGGATTGCCACCGTTGGTGTCAGCCTGGATGGTTTGGAATCCACTCACGATCTTATCCGCGAACGGCCGGGACTATTCAAACGCCTTATCTCGGGCATAGAAGCGTCACTGGCTGCAGGCATCCCGACGGCCGTACTCACGGCTGTTAATGATCTGAATGTTTCGGAACTGCCGACGCTGCTGGCCTTCCTCCAACGCCTGGGCGTTCGGCATTGGCAGGTCCAGCCCACGTTTTCGCTAGGTCGTGCTCACGAGGGAAGAGTGAGTCTATCGGAGTCCTCGTTCCTGGAAATGGCCCGGTTCATAAAACGCAACTCCAACGGGGGCAAAAATGATACTGTCAGCCTGATGCCCGCGGACGGCGTTGGTTACTATACCGATCTCGACACTCGGGATCGCCCATGGGCCGGCTGTTCTGCCGGCAGGGCGTCGTGTGGCATTACGAGCGACGGTAAGGTCAAAGGATGCCTTTCGCTTCCGGACGACATGATCGAGGGCGATCTGCGAACCCGGGACTTGTGGAGTATTTGGTTTGACGATACCGCCTTCAGTTACAATCGGTGTTTTTCGCCGAAGGACCTTGGCAAGAACTGCTCAGGCTGCGAGTTTGGCGAGCAGTGTATGGGAGGTTGCCTGGTCATGTCGCACTCAGCCACCCAGCAGTTTCACAATGATCCATACTGTTTTCACAGTATAGCCGCCCGTCACAGGTCCCTTGCCATCTGACAAATAACCATCCAAACCTACTATAGCTGTCCCTGAAACCCGGAGAGGAAGATTGTCGAAACCTCGCTTCGCGAACCCTTCGGGTCAGGGGTTCCGACCTACGAAGAGAGGCCTTCGCGGACCCTCGGCTGCGCTCGGGGTGACATGAATTGGCGGGTTCACGCCACGGCGCGCAGGCGAAGACGGACCCGCCCTACAGGAAAAGATGGATTCCGGGTCTAGGCCCGGAATGACACCCATAAATGGGCTCTTCGCGCTTCGCGCGAGATTCGAGCGAACAGCCGAATTACCCATATTTCCTTTGACTTTCTCACGGTTTAAGTCCATATTGCCGATAGAGATAAATTGTGTGCGTGAATTCAAACCGCCGTGAAGGAGGTGGAACTGGTTGACCGGAGTTAAAGTACGGGACGATGAGTCCTTCGAGAGAGCACTTCGCCGCTTTAACAAATTCTGCGAAAAAGCAGGGATTCTTACAGATATCAAGAAGCATCAGCATTTTGAGAAGCCGTCCGAGGCGCGCAAGCGCAAGATGGCGGCTGCCAAAAGGAAATCCAGGCGCTCTAAATTCAAAGATGATCGCTACTAATGTCACTCTTTGAAAGAATAGATAAAGACACGATTGAGGCCCTGAAAGCAGGGGAGAAAGACCTTCTCACCCTGCTTCGGGGCCTCAAGTCTGACCTCAAGTACGCTCGGCTTGACAAAGGTGACGACCTGACCGATCAGGACGTCATCGGTGTGCTCGCTTCCCAGGCCAAAAAACGCCGTGACTCTATCGAACAGTTTGAGAAAGGCGGACGTGACGATCTGGTTGCAAAAGAGCGGGCCGAACTTGAGATCATTACCACCTACCTGCCTAAGCAACTAACCGAAGGCGAGTTACGCGAAATAATCACCAAGGCGATCAGCGAGACCGGGGCCGAGTCACCCGCCCAACTCGGCGCTGTTATGAAGATCGTTGTGCCGCAGACCAAGGGACTGGCCGACGGTAAACTGGTCAGTAAATTGGCCCTGGAAATCCTTGCCAACTGATTAAAAAACTCCCTATATTTCGCCGATTACGTAACCCCGAAGTGGGAGTATGTCTATGAATTGGGTTGATGCCGTTTTGATTATACTACTTTTGACCGCCGTGGTGGTTGGTTCCAAGAAGGGGCTTATTCGCGAACTGATGGCTTTTGTGATCTTTTTTGCTGCCGTAATCGTGTCGGTGACCTACATCGATCACTTTGCCGTTTGGGTCTACGATCAGGTGGGCGGGTCGCCGGTAATCTCAGCCTTTTTGGCCTTTGCAGTTCTGCTGGCTCTGTGCTACGCCGCTTTCAAACTCCTGGGAATGCTGTTCTATCGGATAGCCAACCTTAAACAGTCGGGCCGCAAGGACCAAATGGGCGGTGCGCTGATTGGCTTCTTGCGCGGCTGGGTGGCGGTTGGGTTTTTGACTTTCATGGCGTTTCTGTTGCCGATGCCGGATGGGTTCTACCTGGCCTTTGAGTCCTCTATGTTCGGACCGGTGATGGCCAAGACGATACCGCTGATGTACGAAGGGACTTCTCCCCTGCATCCGGGCAACCCCAGTTTCATGGGACAGCTGGAGAGGACTCTGTTGGTGGCGCCGGTCGAAGGTAAGCGCAGCAACAAAGCACTGGACGAACATCGCATACAGGTGCATCGTGTGCTTTACCAAATGGAGAGATTCTTCACACCCTCATTGGATGATGAGACCTGATTTGGCTTTGATTTCTTCGACGGATTTCTATATTAGAGCCGACCCTGGGTCGGCTTTTTTAATGGCATCTGGAAACCATGATTGATGAACACACGACAGAGACATTAGAGTTCTCCAAAGTTATCGCCCTTGTCTCAGGCAAATGCCTGACGCGCTTCGGACACGAAGAAGTGGCTCAGATCGCTCCTTTGCGTGGTCGAGAATTGATCGAACGACGCTTGGCCGAGATCAGCGAGATGAAAGATGTCATCCAGTTCGGAGATGCCTTCCCGCTCTACCGTATGGAAACCGACTGCCGCGAACTTCTCAAAAGATCAGAGGTGGAAGGGAACGCGCTCGACGGGAAAGAGATTCTGGAAGTACTCGAACTGGTGATCGTGTCGATCGGCCTCAACGAATACGCTGCCGATGACCGTGAGAAGTATCCTCTGCTCAGCGAATACCTGGAGGGTACGCGCGCATTCCCTGAGATGCGAACCCTGATCAACAAGGCTATCGACGAGGAAGGCTATGTCCGCGACAACGCCTCACCCAAACTGCGGACGATCCGCCTGGACTTGGCCGACAGCCGGCGCAAGATAGTGGCCAAGCTGGAGACGATACTGACCAGGCGGGCCAAGCAGGCGGGCTGGCAGGATGATGTCGTCACGCAGCGCAACGACCGCTATGTAATCCCGGTACCCTCCAGCCTCTACCAATCGGATCGGGGAATCTTGCATGACCGCAGCCAGTCGGGTGCGACGTTGTATGTGGAACCGAAAGAGACGGTGGAACTGAACAACCGGATCAATCTGCTGATGCAGGAAGAGTACGCAGAAGTTCAACGTATCCTGCGTGAATTGACAGCCGAGATCGGTCGCCGTAGTGCATCGTTAATCGAAAACACTCGCATGATAGGTCGTCTGGACCGGATTCATGCCTGCGGACTGGTATCCCACGAGATCAAAGGTCACGGGCCGGAGATCGTGGATGAAGCTGAGATATCATTGGTCGAGGCACGTCACCCCCTGCTGATCGTACAACTTGCCGACATCAAGAAAGTGGTGCCGACCGATTTTTCACTCGGCAACGGACGACAGGTGGTCCTGGTAACCGGTCCCAATACCGGCGGCAAGACAATTGCTCTCAAGACTATCGGCTTGTCGCTGTTGATGACACTCTCCGGGCTGCACATTTCAGCCGGTGAAAAGTCGCGCATCGGTCTGTTTGACAATTTGCATGCCGACATAGGTGATGAGCAATCGATTGAACTGTCGCTGTCCACTTTTGCATCGCATGTCAGGAACATCATCAGCGGCTTGCAGGCGGCCTCATCCCGAACGCTTTTGTTGTTCGACGAAATAGGCGCCGGTACCGATCCCAAAGAAGGCGCCGCCCTGGCCGAGGCCATCATTCTCTACGCTGTCCAAAAGGGCGCCTGCCTGGTGGCAACGACCCATTATTCACAACTGAAGACTCTGGCCATGGATCATCCCGAAATCGAAAACGCATCGCTTGAGTTTGATCGCGAGACGCTTGCTCCCACCTACCGCTTGCATCTGGGCCTGCCGGGGTCCTCCTACGCTATCGAGATCGCCGGTCGCCTGGGCATGCCGAGGTCGATCTGTGAACGAGCAGCCGAATTCTGCGGAACTTCCGAGAGGTCCCTGGCCGACCTTATCGCAACTATCGAAAAAGAACTGGCTACCATAAAACAGGATCGAAAAGAACTAACGGAGAGACTTAAAGAAGCCCGGGCTCTTGAAATCTCAAACCGTGCCCGCTCGGAACAGTTGCAAGAATCGGGCGACTCTGCTATCGATGATTACCTCATTGAGACCGAACAGTTTCTCAACGACACGCGGCGCGAAGTCGAACGACTGGTGGCCGATATTCGAGGCAGTCAGGCATCCAAAGAATCCGTGCAGGAGTTCCACCGCAATCTGAAAAAGAAACAGAAACAACTCCTGCAAAGACAGCGGGGCCCAAAAGAAAAACCGACTCCGAAAGCTATGGTAGCTGTGGGTGATGCCGTGCAGGTGCTCTCACTGGACAAGAATGGTGAGGTGGTGCAGCTGATCGGTAACGATAAAGCCAAAGTTCGGCTGGGTAATGTAACAACCACCGTGCCGCTCAGGAACCTGGCTTTGCTCGACAGTTCCGGTGAGCGTACACTTGAGTCCAAGCATGTTGGTCACGCCCCCAATGAAGATGTCAGCCCGGAGATCCATTTGCGAGGAATGACGGTCGACGAAGCGATGGAGGCGCTCAACCGTTTCCTGGATCGTGCCGTGGTGGCCGGGTTGCAACAGGTCTACGTGATCCACGGCAAAGGAACCGGCGCCCTGCGCAAGGGATTGACCACGTTTCTGAAGAACCATCCCGAAGTGGCCTCGCTCAGGCTGGGTGACTGGAATGAAGGTGGCTCGGGAGTCACCGTCGTAAAACTGAACACATAGTATGATCCCTCCGGAAACTATCGAGCAGGTTCGTCAAGCCAACGATATCGTTCAGATCATCGGTGAGTATGTCAGGCTGAAAAAACGGGGAAAGAACTTCCTGGCCCTGTGTCCTTTTCACACCGAGAAGACACCGTCGTTTTCTGTCTCTGAAGACAAGCAGATATACTACTGTTTCGGCTGTGGCAAGGGCGGTAATCTCTATACATTCTTGATAGAGCATGAACACATGTCCTTCGTCGAGGCCGTTCGCCACCTGGCCGGGCGGGCCAATATTATCATTCGCGAAGAACGTGCTTCCGACGGCCGACGTGAGGTGCTGGAACGAATTGGATATGCCAACCAGGTGGCCGTCGAGTATTATCAAAGGGTCCTCCGGCTTGCAAAGTATCACAACGTTCTTGAGGACTACCTCAAGGGGAAACGCAACATCACAGACGAAGCCATTGAGCACTTTCAAATGGGACTGGCCGGGGATAGCTGGGACGGTTTGATAAAGCATGCCGCATCAAAAGACCTGAACGCCGAAGAATTGTCCAAGGCCGGGTTGACTTTGTTGTCTGAAAAAACGAAGAACTACTTTGATCGATTCCGCAAGCGTCTGATGATTCCGATCCACAGTCTCAGCCGCAAGCCGATTGCCTTTGGCGGACGCACGCTGGAAAAGGGTGAACCGGCCAAGTATATGAATTCGCCCGAAACTCCGCTGTACCAAAAGAGCCAGGTTCTGTATGGACTCAATCTGGCCCGCGACGACATACGCAACTCCGGCGCGGCCATTGTTGTCGAGGGTTACTTCGATGTCATCGCTCTGTGGCAAGTTGGCTTTAAGAATGTTGTAGCTTCATCGGGAACCGCCTTCAGCGCCCAGCAGGCCCGGTTGCTGGCCAGGTTCGCCGAGGAGGTCTACCTCTTTTTCGATGCCGACTCGGCCGGTCGACAGGCGGCGCTGAGATCGGTGGACCTGCTTTACGATGCCGGTATGGAAGTGAAGGTGATGACACCACCGACCGGTGAGGACCCTGATTCGGTGGCCAGGCAGTATGGTCGCGATCGTCTTGAGGAATTGCAGGCGGATGCAATAGGATACATCGAATTCCGGGTACGAGGACTGGACATCAGCGAGGTCGGCATTATCGGCAAGGAAAAACTGGTCAAGGAACTCGCAGCGGTGGCCGGTAAGATAGCCGACCCCACTCGTCGTTCACTGTTCTTGGCCGAGGCGGCCGACCAACTTCAGGTCGACATACAATTGTTGCGACAGGGTCTAACGCCTTCCCGGACGGAACAGAATACGGAACGGCCAAAGCGAATTTACAACCCGGACGAGTTTGAATTCCTGTCACTCTTGCTCAACAACCCGGGTGCTATTGATGACATAGCGGAAAAAGTCGCCCCGGATGATTTTGACTCCAAACAACTATCACGCCTTTACATGGCCGTGATTGAACAGTACCGCTCAGGTGGTGTAGTCGATGCACGCCGGTTGATTGATCAGGCCGGCGACGCCGAGTTCGCCTCACTTATCACTCAGCTGGCCGCACGCGACTGGCCGCCCGACGACCTGGAAGGACAGGCCCATAAAGCGTTGGCCGCTCTCATGTCATCGAAGAGAAAACGCATTCGCAAACAACTGCGGGATGAACTGTCGGCGGCGGAAGCGGCTGGTGACAATACGAGAGCCGATCAGTTGTTGCGCGAAATCCGGAGTTTCGATCAGGATGCTGACTAAACTCTGCATAGAGAACATCGCTCTGGCTCAAAAGCTGGAACTGTCGTTCGACATGGGGATGTCGGCCCTGACCGGCGAGACCGGCGCCGGAAAATCGGTCATCGTGACGGCGCTGTCGTTGGCCATGGGAGGACGCGCCGACAAGGAGTTTCTCAGGCACGGCGCGCAATCGGCTGAGGTCACGGCTACTTTTGACCTGTCCGGTCAACCTCCGAAGTTCAAAAAGACCTACGCTGAGTTTGTCCGGAACGATCATCTCACTTTGCGTCGGTCCATCTCTCATGACGGCGGAGCTAAATCCTGGGTCAATGGGAAACGGATTGGTCTGGCTCGGTTGAAGCCGCTGGCCGCCGACCTTGGCGAAATCCTCAGTCAGCACGCCAACCAATCGCTCATGAACGAAGACAATCATCTTGGCTTTCTTGACGGACACGCCGGGCTGACCGAACTGGCTGAGACTACGGGCTTGGCCTTTACCGAGTGGCGAACGGTCAATGATGAGCTTTCAAGACTGAAGAATCGTCGTGACCAACTGATTCAACAGCGAGAGCTTCTGTTGTTTCAAAGGGACGAGATTGAAAAAGCATCCTTGTCGGTGGGTGAAGAAGAGGCACTGCTGGCCGAGCGAAAAATCCTCGACTCGGCAAGAACTCTGATGACCTCGGCGGCCTTGATTGGCGATCTCATGGACGGCGAAAGTGGATCGATCAAGAGTCACATGACCGCTCTGCGTTCGGAGTTGGACAAGATGACGCAGATTGACCCGAAATTGGACGATCAGGTTTCCGAATTGTACGATCTCGACGTTCGGCTCGAAGAGCTCCGCCGGGCTATTGAACAATACGGTGGGTCTATCGCCGACGATCCGGTCCGCCTGGAGGAGATCAACACCCGGCTGGATGAGATTTATCATCTCAAGAAGAAGTACGGCGGCTCAGAAGAAGCAACGCTGATGACCCTTCAGAAGATTGTCGAACAACTTTCCAACCGACCGGACACCGACAGTCTGATCGCTCAACTTGAAACCGAGAACGAACAACTTCGGTGCAAGTTCAGCGATCTGGCCGTCTCCCTTTCAAAGAAACGCCGCCGTGCGGCCCGGATACTGGAACGTCAATGTGTCAAGGAACTGAAAGAACTGGCCGTCACCGACGCCCTGTTTGTGATCGAGTTCGTCGTGCAGGATGACCCCGAAGGTGTGATCCTGGGAGACCGATGCCTGCGCCCGTCCGAATGTGGATTGGAACAGGCTCGCTTCATGTTCAGTGCCAATCCGGCCGAGCCGCCGCGACCGCTGGTTAAAACCGCCTCCGGCGGTGAGGTGTCGCGCGTGTTACTGGCTCTGAAATCGGCCGAGCAGACCAAGAGTAGAGTGGGACCTTCGCTGTTGGTGTTTGACGAAGTCGACTCGGGGATCGGTGGTCAGGTGGCTAACGAGGTTGGCAAGAAGCTCAAGAAGCTGGCCCGTGGGCGTCAGTTGATAGTGATTACGCACTTGCATCAGATAGCGCGTCAGGCCGACCATCACTATGTCGTAGAAAAGACTCTTTCTGACGATCGCAATGTTATCGGTGTGAAACGACTCGATGAACGAGGTGTCGAAGCGGAGCTTGAGCGAATGGTTGCGCTTCCATCGGTAGAGTAGGCTGGTTCGACTGTATCACCTGTCAAAACCTGGTTTCGTCGGGGCTATCTGCAGTCGATGCGGGAGGGGCCGTTTCCACCTGCGACAGCTGTTCGGCAAGCTGCATGTAAGCCCTGGTGCGCTTTTGTAGTTTGGCGAACAGCTCCCGTTTGACTTGGCTGATATCTGCCGTGTTGTCACCAAGCGAGTCGTACATATAAAGGGAGGTCTGCCTGCCCAACCACTCGAGATAGAAGTAATCCCGCGTGACGCATCCGATCCTATCCCCCGCGTTGATCATAGCAAAGCCCGGATCATCGTCGGCCAGACTAAGTACGTCTCGCCCCCAACTTCGGTGTGTATACTTACCGCCAAGCAGGTCGAGTATGGTCGGCAATATGTCAACCTGCGATCCTGCGGCGTCAATCACGCGACCGGGCTGAATCATCCCCTGCGGGCCGAGAATCAGCAGCGGAATGCGAAAGGTCTCCGGGTCCAGCACCAAACGACTGACGTCGTAACGAGCGTGGTCGGCGGTTAGAACAACGATAGCGCTGTCGAACACTCTCTTCTCTTCAAGGCTCTTTAGGAACAGGCCCAACGCTTTGTCGGCGTAGAGTTGCGCATTAAACAGCTTGGAACTATCGGCGTCGTCGAAGAACATCTGCACCGATGAATCGGGGAGATCAAACGGTTCGTGATTCGATGACGTTAAGACAGTCATCTGAAATGGACGCGGCAAGGAATCTATCAGGGCCGCTGCTCGCTCGAACAGAACGTGATCCGGCACACCCCACTTGGAGAAAGTCTGCTGCCCTGCAAAATTCTTCTCCCCAACGAATCTATCATACTGCTTATTGGTGAAGAAGCCCTCGATGTTGTCAAAAGCCAGATCACCACCATATACGAAGGCGTTGAAGTACCCACGTTGGTGAAGAATCTCCGAAACTGTGCTGAACGGGTGCGGTGCATCGTAACGTCCCATGATACTTCGTCCCGGCAACGATGGATATGAACCGAGCACGGCGGGTAACCCAAAACTGGTGCGGATACCGTTGGCAAAAAAGTGTGTGAAGAGCGTGCCGCGTCCGGCCGCTGAATCAAAATGCGGCGTCAGATCGTGTTTTGAACCAAGAACACCTGTGTTCCTGGCCGCCCAGCTTTCGAGCAACACGATAATCACGTTGACTCGGGGTGCGGGTGTGACACGCGCGGATATTGTCGACCGACTGAATTCCCGTCGGCGGTCGGTCCATACCTCGTTAGGTCGCCTCATCATTTCCGTCAACGTGTTGCCTGCCTCAGCCGTCTCCACAAAGGGGAACCGCTCCTGCTCGGTCATAGTGGAGAGCCTTAGATCACCATCGCGCTCGGTGTAGTTGCGGGCCAGGGTATAGACACCGTTCAGCGCCAACTGGTTCAGAAAAGCGTTATGGCTGAAATACGCCTCACCCCAATCGATGGGCGCCAACCCGGTACGCCCTCTGATGCCCAGGAAGAACAGGGCGAGAAAGACAACTGTCCAACCAACCTGACCGACCCACGAACGGCGGTTGGGCATACCATCTGTCTTGCGCATCAAGAGCATAATTAGATATGCGAACAGCACCGTTAGAACTATCCAGATCAAAATCGATGCAGTAAAGCCGGAGTCTGAAAACACCATGGACCAAAAGATCCCGCCCTCATCAATGTACTCGTAGAAGAGAAAATTCAGATGAGAGCCGAAGTTCGCGTAGAAGCGAATGTCGGATAGCAGCAGTATGAATACAACGCCGAAAACGACACAGAGGTAACTACCGATGGTCAAGCGGAACCATCGCCTGGATGAATTTAGCCACGGTGTCACCAGTAGCAGTGGCAAGAGACAATACAGGATGATTATCTGGTCGAAGCGGAGACCAACCATAAAAGCGGCCAGAATTTCCCCCAACGACTCCCCGGCTACTTGCCCGCTGAAGTGAAGCAGAAAAATCAGGCGCAGAATAGCAAAGAAAACCAGCGTTAACAGGTAACACAGGGTAATCTGAACGAATGATCGCGAGGGAAGCAGCGCCGCCAGGGCGCCGGTCGTTCTGTCGCCGGCTCTATTCACACAGGGAATTAACGGCGTGAGGATCGCAAGTCAAGTGACGGCTGTATCAACGATCAGGAGTTGCGTGGCTGTTTGCTCCCGCATTGAACTGCAGGTTATTCGTCTTCGACCACTACAGCCGTGCCGTAGGCGAGCAACTCGGCGGCTCCCTGCATCACGGCTGAGGTCGAGTATCGGACCATGATTATGGCGTTAGCCCCTTTCGCTTTGGCATCATCGATCATCCGATCATAAGCCTGCTCTCTGGATTCAGCCATCAGTTTGGTGTACTCTGTGACCTCTCCCCCCACGATAGTGCGGAACATCGCACCGATGTCGCGACCGATGTGGCGTGCCCGAATCGTATTACCTCTGCACAAGCCGATAGTTTTGACAACTCTCTTGCCGGCGACATTTTCACAACTGGTGACAATCATTTGGTTACCTCTTTGTAGCGGTCTCGATTGTAGGCAAATAACCGTTCGCGCGCATAGGACACAAGTAGAAATATGAACCCGACCCCGCCGGCCGTCAGCCCGACCTTCAGCCAAAGTGGCGCTTCCGGATCAGTGTATAGTTCGCCCATGGCTTCATACAGCCCAAAACAGAGCAGAACAATTGCGCCCAGTGACAAAAGAATCCAACCGAATCCACGCTCTGTCTTCCGATAGATCGAGTGCCAGTAGTTATCCCATACTTCGTCGGGAAGATCAGCATATTGCACCATGCCGGTAACCTCCTGCAGTTTTCTGAATTCCTCCAACTCCTCGCGGAGTTCGGCATCAGCCGCCAGTTCGGCCTCGAACGCCTGTTTGTCTTCGTCTGATAATTCGCCGTCGACATACCCGGCGAGCAGTTCCCGTCTATTCTTCACCATTTTTCTGCCTCATCAGACCAGCCAGTTTTTTTCGTGCATAATACAGCCGCGACATCACCGTCCCCTTTGGGATTGACAACAGGTCGGAAATCTCTTCATACGACATGCAGCGAAAATGCTGTAGTGTGATAATCTCTCTATCATCGAATGACAACTCCTTCAGCGCCTGGCGAAGGTTTGCCACTGTTTCATTTTTGATAACGGCCTGCTCGGGCGTCCGATTATCCACCAGCAACCAGGAGACGTCATCGACATCGACCATTCGGTTCTCGCGGCGTGACCGACGACGCAGCCAGGTGCGACTGAGATTGGCGATTATGGTGTAGAACCAGGGTTGGAACGGCTGCTTGGTATCGAAGGTCTTGGCCGACTTGTAGACGCGGAGAAACGCCTCCTGTGAGATATCGAAGGCGTCATCTTTGTTGCCGACCAGTCCAAGGGCGATTCGAAAGGCGGATTTTTTGTGCCGTTCGACCAGTTTGCCGAGGGCTTGTTTATCACCTTTTCTGATGTCCATCACCAGGGCCATGTCGGTATCCATCGTTTTATCTTTCCCTTCAGTGGTCATACCGGACAATTTGGGGAATATTCAGACATTTCTGCAAGTTTTTTTGCGGGGGCGATAAATGGGTCTTTTGGCTTCGCCACGGGGCGGCAGGCCACTTTTTCGCGCTTCGCGCGGCGCTCGTCACCCAGAGCGGAGTCGCAGGCGATAAATCGCATCTTTGCGCTTCGCGCGGCACTCGTCACCCAGAGCGGAGTCAATGGGCGGGCGCGGCCTCGCCTCTGTCAGTCCCGAGAAGGCGGGAAACCGGTCGGGTGATCAATCGCCGCCCACAAATCTGTCCGGGTTGCAGTAGTAGCAGGATTCCAGATTCCCACCGCGCGCATCTTCAATGGTCAATCGTTTCTTGTTCTGACTCTCCCCACCTTGTGAGCAGCTTATTAAATGGTATGCCTTGCTATTCGGGGTTGCATAGACAAAGAACCGGCTACACTTTTGATCACACTCTATGGCAAACCCGCTGTCGACCAGCATCCCTCCGAGATCTTCGCCGTCCACTAAAACCTTGGCGACCACCCGAAAGGATTCTCCTCGCTGGGTTTCCTTCAGCGAAATCACCTTCGCCCTATCAAGCACTTTTTGGGTCAAGGCTTTGGCTTGCTTCCCAGGGTGTGTGGAATCCTGCGAGGGTGCAGTTTTCAAGCAGTTTATGTCGAGCACCCTGATCTTGATACTGTCGCCAATTATCTTCGTCCAACCCGGAATTGTGGCATAGAACGTGTCACCATCCCAGACGCCCTTAAAAACGACACTATCGGCATCCTCGTAGGTGCGCAGATCGGAGCCACTCGCACCTGTCAACAAAGCCAGTATTACCACAATACAGACTAATGGTGTACGGGCAATAACGTGACCGCTCGACCGGCGAGTCGACGTGCACCGTGAATTCAGAGAACCTGTCATATACACCTCCGGTTGGCGGCAACCTATACTAAGCGGCCCACGTTTGCAACTGGATTCTGTGAGTACTGGCGGCGCGTGAGGACATACACCATCCACTTGGCAGGCTCCACACACCGCCCACAGATTGTCGATACCTCGCCCTTCGACTGCGCTCAGGACGACATAGTCAAGCTGTGGCTCTCGCCATTCGGGGCAGGGGTATCGACCTGCGAACCTGTCTCAACCAAAAGGTGTCGACTAAAACGCCAGCGAGAAACGCAGACCGGCCGCCAGCGCGTTGTCTATCGACGGATCGGAGTTGGGATTGACTATGTACTGCACATCCGGTTGAAGCGTCAGGTACTGGTTAAGCTCGAACCGACCTGTTAATTCCAGGGCCAGCTCGTAGTCGTTAACCGGAGAACCGTTGTCTTCCGAGACACGTTTGTAATCGTTGCCGTTGACGGCGGCAGCATATCCAAGACCGACTGTGTTGCCAATGCGGCTGGTCAGCAAGTTATTCAAGGTTACGCCGCCTCCGGCGTACCAACCAAGTCTGTTAACCTCGGGCAAAGCCATACCCACGCGTGAGAAGGCGACGATTGACTGCGAGTCACCGCCGGACCAAACCGGAAACTGACCGAGCAGATATCCGCCACGACTGCGACTGCGGGGAACTTCTCCATGGTCCACTTCGACGTGCAGGTGCGCCGTGCGGCTCGTATATAACCAGGTTCCAGCGGCAAGTTTGAACATATCATCGGACTGCCGATAAAACTGAATTTCTCCGGCGAGAAACAGACCGTCTCCCGACTCAAACGTTATGTGGGTTCCATCGTGCTCATCCGGATCGCCCGGAACACCGTCAAGGGCAGTCAACAAAACGGTAACAGAACTGACCGGCCGTGTCTTCAGGCGAAGACCGACAGAAGTCGTGGGAAACACCGACGGACCGTTCTCACCGGACTGCGCCAGGTCCGGACCTATCCCAAAAGAGGCATGTACAAACAGGCCGGCCTCGTCCACCAGATCGAACTCAGAGTTTAGATCATAAAGCCCAAGCAGCCATGAAAACCCGCCATCCAACATCTCCTGCTGCACCCACGCTTCATACAGTTTCCAGGTATCATGTGCGTCTAAGCTGCTAACCGCCTGCATATCACCGGCGAACTCGGAGGGACTGCCTCCGCTGGTCCAGTGGCTTGAGACAAAGAAAGCCCCCCCCGGCACACCGATTAGCTGATGCAAGTCGGATGAAAACTCGGTCCTTACCAAATGGAGATAGGGGGTGCCCCGCTCCACGCCGCCATCTACAATCGATAGCAGATCAGCGGTATAGTCAAATCCGATTTCAAACGCCGGCAGTTCGGCCGAGTCAGAGCCGTCAGCCGCAGAAACTGACGACGATAGCGGCGTAATCAGGCTGACACACACACAGGCTAGTAAATTGACTGACAACAACTTACTTCTGGTCATAACGTAATGCTCTCTCTTTGGTGAAAATGAGATTCATTTTCAATTAGGTCTTCGGCCCGAGAATAGTGGATTAAAACCTTCATGTCAATACCCTTTTTTATGGTTTTCGCGAGTCAGCAGTTGATATAGCCCTGCTTGTAACAACGTTTAGGGTCCGTCGTGCGAAGATCGATACCGTGCTCAAGGTAGCATTTCAGATTGGCCAGAAAGAATGTCCAGCCGTCGCGACAACCCATGTGCATGCTCCACTTCATCTCTTCTGTGGTCTTCATGTCGTACTGGCGCAGTTCGCAGATCGAGCCGCGACCCAGTTTGTTGATCTTAACCTCTACCTTCTCACCCTTGCTGCCGAAAGGAAACCTAACCAGGCTGTTTTTTCTGACGGCCAAAACCGTGGTGTCCAGTTTGTCATCACCAAGCCACTCAAAGTAGACTCTCCCCCCTTTGCGTGCTTCAAACTCTGCTTTCACCGGGAACCATTTCGCCAGCTCTTTGCCCTCCGTCCAGGCTTTGTACACTCTTGAGGGCGCGGCTTTGATAACCACCCTCATGCTGAATTGGCTCCAGTCGTGTTTTTTCTTGGCGGCCATTTCTGGGACTCCTTTATGAGTTGTCCTACAGGTACAGGATTCGTTATTGCTGATAACAAAAGAGCCGGGGCCAGGGTTGCAGGTTTTCTTCGGTTAGGAGTTTTCACGCAATCATGACAGCCTGCGGAACCTGGCCCTCTGGTCGGTTGTTAATAGCCTCATAATCGATCAATGAGGATAGTTTATGAATTCAGATGATAATAAGCCCAAGCCCACTATCGAATGTAAGAAGAACGGTCCGCTGTTTGTCTCCAATCTCGAGACGTTAGTCGGCGTGGACGGCCGGCCGGTTGAAGCCAAACCAAAAATGGCAATCTGTCGTTGTGGCGGTACAGGGAATCGTCCTTATTGCGATGGAACTCACAAGCGGATTGGCTGGACCGATGAAAAGAAGGATGATCGTCAGCCCGATCGGCGGGAAAGTTACGTCGGTAAGAAGATCACTATCCATGACAATCGCGGTATCTGCTCGCACGCCGGTTTTTGTACCGATGGTCTTCCCTCGGTCTGGCGGATGCGCACCGAACCATGGATCGATCCGGACGGAGCCGAAGTTGCCAAGATTATTGAGACGATAGAGAAGTGTCCGTCGGGCGCTCTCAGTTATACTATCGATGAAGTCGAACACCGTGATCTTGATCGACAACCGGCCGCTCGGGTTACACCGCATGGTCCGCTCAGGATTGAGGGCGGTGTCGAGCTTAAAGATGTCGATACGCTTGAGGGGGTTTCGTGCGAACACCGGGCGCTGTGTCGCTGCGGACAGTCCAAGAACAAGCCGTTTTGTGACGGTTCCCACTGGTACGCGAGCTTTCGGGATGACGGTCGGATTCGTGTAGCCGTGTTCAGCGAGTTGAAGGATCGGTCGCCGGTGAAAGCAGAGGTCGATGGCGTCGAATTGGTCGTGGTCCGACTTGACGACGAAGTCTCAGTCCTGCACGGCCTGTGCGCTCATCATGGAGCGAGCATGGCCGATGGCAGCGTGATCGAAAAGACATTAGCCTGCGCCTTGCACGGCTGGCAATACGATTGTATCAGCGGCGCCAACAAGGATCCAAACAGCGGCGGCCTGCACCGGTTCACAGCATCGGTTGAAAAGGACGAAGTGTTGGTGTCGCTCGATGAGATCGCCTCGTTCAAAAAGCAGCAAGAGAACAGCAGTGAAGATACCACAGCAACCGGCGCTCCCGCTCTCAAAAACCCGGAGGAGCCATACAACGAGTACATTCATCACCTGGCCGAACATGGCTTGACCAAGACCGGCTCGCACGGACCGATGGCAGCGATGGGCGTACCGCGATATCAACTGCCGACCTGGGACGATCTGCAATTCGTTACGGCTCAGTTAGCCTGGTTGCCACAACTTGAGGATGTTACCGTGGGGACGGAGTTGGTTATCGGGCCCAGGGCGCAAAAGCCGCTTCGATTGAAGATACCTATCTTTGTTTCCGACATGAGCTACGGCGCCCTTTCTTATGAAGCCAAGGTCGCCCTGGCTACCGGCGCCGAACTGGCCGGTACTGGTATCTGTTCGGGCGAGGGTGGGATGCTGCCGGAGGAACAGGCGGCCAACAGTCGATATTTCTATGAGTTGGCCTCGGCCAGATTCGGTTTTTCGTTCGAGCAACTGGACAAAGTGCAGGCCTTTCACTTCAAGGGCGGCCAGGCGGCCAAAACCGGTACCGGCGGACATTTGCCGGGCAACAAAGTCACCGGAAAAATCGCCCAGGTGCGCGGGCTGAAGACGGGTGAAGATGCTATCTCGCCGGCCCGTTTTCCGGAATGGGAATCACTTGACGATTTCAAGAAGTTCGCCGAGCAGGTGCGCGAACGAACCGGTGGGATACCGGTTGGATTCAAACTTTCGGCCCAGCACATCGAGGAGGATGTTGATGCCGCCATCGAGGCAGGCGCGGACTACATCATTCTGGACGGTCGCGGCGGCGGCACCGGCGCGGCGCCGCTCCTGTTCCGTGACAACATCTCCGTGCCAACCATGCCGGCTCTGGCGCGGGCACGCAGACATCTGAATGAAACAGGCAACGACCACGTTACGCTGATCATCACCGGCGGTTTGCGGACACCGGCCGACTTTGCCAAAGCGTTGGCCCTCGGCGCCGATGGTGTGGCTGTTTCCAACGCGGCCATTCAGGCCATCGGCTGTGTTGGTGCTCGCATCTGCAACAGCAATAAGTGCCCGGCCGGGATTGCCACGCAGGACCCGAAGTTGCGAGATCGGTTGCAGGTCGATCAGGCTGCACCCCGTCTCGCCCGTTTTCTTGATGCATCGGTGCACCTGATGAGTGCTTTGGCCCGAGCCTGTGGCCACACCCATTTGAGCCAGTTCGTCCCAACTGACCTTACGACCTTCAATCGCGACGTTGCCTCGTTGACCGGCATTAAGTATGCCGGTGTACTCCCCCCGTGAGGGCTAGTTGAAAGACCGCCTGAGCCGCCAGTTGACGTGCGCTACACTGCCGGTGCCGTCGGGCGACTCGCCTGACGGTCACGAACCTGGAACCGAGGATTTCATAGCGAAGCGTGATCTTGAATGACACCGCGCCAAGCGCAAGGAAGCGACTTGTAGCCTTGCCTGTGTCGGGCGGGGTCACCCAGCACCAATACGTACCAGAGCTTTGGCAACACGCCCGTAGTTGACCGCGGCGAATTGTTGATCGACTCAGTGACGATCAACCAATTGGCGCTTGGAGGCTGCCCCGTCTTCTTTTGCATTGTCGAGGCTTATGGCTATTTGATCGATTGAGCCGGCCAGGTCTCCGATTTCATCGCCGGCTACGATGTTGGTTCTGGCGCTGTAGTTGCCTTCGGCGATTTCGATGGCCGTCTTCCGCAGTCGGTTGAGCGGTCGGATTATCGACCGTCCAATGACTGTGCCAATCACAACTGCGGCGACTGAGAGTACACCCATAAGTATCCATATCGAGCGCAAGCTGGATTCCACGCCGGATCGCGCCAGAGCCGTGGCTGCCTCGACTGTTCTTGTGGATACATCGTGGGCCTGATGGTCTCGAACCTCCACTCTGTCAAAGAAACTTTTGAGGCCGTTCCAGTAGAATTGCTTTTGAGCCCAATACTCATCACTCTCCAGAATGGACACGGCTTCTGATGCCCGACCCTGGTCGACCAGAGAGATGGCACGGTACTCCATCTCCACTAAAGCCAGATTGGCGCTGTCCACCTGGGCAAAAAACTGCCGGTCGGTTTCATCACCCACGCCTATGGCACGCTTTATTGACTGATCCAGAAGCGGCTCCATGTCGCCGTAGCGGTCGGCCCACTTTTCTTCCTGGGTAAATGCGAAATTCCTCGCCGATTGTGTGAGAACTTCGTCGTAGTATCGGATTAACTGCGCTTCATTGAATAGGTGTGAGGCGTGCTCCAACTCTGCGGCCGCAGCCGGAATCTCGCGGCTTAGAGGCTTGGCGAGTTCTTTGACCTTATTGATGGACTGGTAACCGACAAAACCGGACATTAAAGCCGCCAATCCAAAGCCAAGAAGTAGTTTTGAACGTATGCTCATAGTGTATCGCGTCTCTCCAGGTATTCTCCAGACACCCCCGCCCTGACTCCACAACCACGGTTTAGGCACCGGATGTGTTAGTCTTAAATATATCGGCCTTCGACCGGGCGAGGTTGAACGGTTCGTGTACCCAGGATGTCCGGCTGGATACGTACTCCAGGGGGCTTACAGCGTAATTGGCCGGATCAGGCCATGTTTCCTGAATTGTGCCGGGCTTGGCCTGGTCTCTGCTGCCTTCCATCTTTAGACTCCGAGATCAGGAGAGCCGGGACGAACAAAGTCCCGGCTTTGTATCGACTAAAGGCTATTCAGAGCAATGCACAGTCACAATGTTGGCTCCAATGAACCGGGAATAGTCGCCGGCAGTTTATTGTCTTCCCAGCGCTGTTCTGACCGCAGCCAGACTGTCAATAGAAATCACATTGACTGAGCGACGCGCCAGAAAAGCATCCACCTCGCCACCGGCCAACATAGCTTTGGGCAGGCCGGTTTCCACGTCCCTTTGCAACAGGAAAATACCTGTCTGGTCCACCTCGAACTTGGGTGCTCCAAAGAACTGCACATCCTGCGAACCCGGGAAGCGAACAACCAACTGCGCAACGCCGGCCGTTCCCTTAAACAGGGAATCGACTCGAATAATAGCCTCCTGCCAGTTTGGATCGTGCTCCGTTATTCTCGGACGTTGGGTGGTGGCCGTCAGGGCTTTCCGAATCTGGACAACCTCTCCAAGAGCAACCGTTTCAGCATCGTCGAGCCGTTTCCTCAGACGGGCCTGCTGTAATCGCTGTTTCATAGGTCCGACCGAGGCAGCCACAAGGGCAGCCTGCATCGGCTCGTGTCCAAGTTCCTTGACCGCTACTGACTTGCTCATAACCCAGGTCTCGGCATAAAAAGTGGCGCGGCTGCCGATCCTGAATTGGGTAGGATCAATTAATTCGATTGTGATCTCATCCCCTTCGGCTATCGAAACACCCTGTGTTGTTGACAGCAGCGCATCGACTTTCACCACCGCAGTGTTCTGAGAAGCCTTGACTCCTGCCACGGAAGATTCGCCGAGCCTCAGAACGGTCCCGACAAATACCGGGTTTGACTCCTTCAGCCATTCCGGCTTGATATCCTGGCCATACGCCACGAAGACGACGCACACATTGAGAGCCAGGAGCGCAAACCAGGCTATAGCCGTGACTTTTGGCAAAATTGGTATTCGCATTATCAGTCTCCTTATCTCATGGTCGGGACACTGAAGTAAAAGGGATCAATGGAAATAGCCACGGGATTCCCACCGCCGTCTTTCAGTGTTTTGGTTGAAAAGTCATGGTACCGCTGGTACGTGACCCCGCTGGGGAAATTGTTCGGGTCGGGAGTGTTATTCGCAGAGAAGATGCCGCGGAATTGCTGACCCACACTAAGCAGGAAATTGTAATCCCCTATGTAAGGCAGGAACTGCGGGGCCGGTTGGTTCCCGGGAACATTAGCCAACCTGGTGGTCTCCATATTGGTGAATCCATCCCGTGTCTGCTCAAGATTGGTGATCCAGCGGCTGCTGGAGCCGCTCCCTGTGTATTGCTGGTACAAGAGGCCGACGGTTCCGTTGTTGGCAATTGCCACGGCACAGCAAGTGGCATTGGTTATCGTTCTCAGGTCCCCCGTCCAATTGACGCCTCGATCGGTCGATCGGCGCACATGTACCGTGTAGATATCGCCGGTACCGACCCGATCGCACCATGCCACGTAGACTATATCACTGTTTGTGGGATGGACAGCCGCCGATAGCGTGGAACCGATCCGTTCGAATCCCAATGTCTGCGCATTCGACCAGGGGATGGTCACGCCCGCGGCCATTCTTACTCCCGACAGGCCGTCTGACCCTAGGAGGTCTTGGAAGGGAGTGGCACCGGTAGCGCCGTTATCGTCGCGGACAACCACCACATCGGAAGTGATCAAATTGCCTGCTGCGACACTTCGCCATCCAAAATAGGCAACATACACGGTGCCATCGCCGGAGATTGTTGGTCGCACCGAGGGACCATCCTGCCCAAGGGTGGCTCGCGACTCAATCACAAACGAATTGAAGGTGGCTCCTCCATCGAGTGAAACATCGACAGTCGCTGTCCGCCCCCCGGGCTGACTGAAATCGTTGTTCCCAACGTACACACGATCGTTAAGAGATACCTTCTTTGCCTGGAGAAAAGGCTGATCGACATCTGGCCGGGTGCTGAGCACAGCCATCGGAGTAGCGCCGGTAAAATCATTGGTCCGCAGTATGTCCATCAGCAGATCAGCTGACCGGCGGAGAATGCCGGCATAGAGTCGCCTCGGCACATCGACAGTTCCTAATGTGATATCACCCGTCACTCCGTCACTTGGAATGATGTTGTTAAGCCACCAGGTGTCGCCGCCATCGGTCGTAATGAAGACCGGAGCCAACCCGGTGCCGAAGCCGTTCGGATTAACGGTAAAGGCCGAGCCGACCATTCTATCGGTCGCCGTCGGATCGACGGTGAGAAAGGGCTCGCTGTCCTGGTTTGTTTCGCTACTGAAGGTCTCTGGAATCATGTTGATAACCTTAACCACAGCCGGCGTGCCCTGCGGCGGCTTCGTGCATTTCTTCGTCGGAAACACCGGCTCAGGCTGGCGATAGCCAAGGCAGCGGTCACAAATACTACCGCCCGTCATCGTTGGGTCCCATCCACCGAGCGGGATACTATCAAAGTCGAGTTCGTCACGAAACTGCTCCAGGTCCGGAAACTCCGTATATAAGTCTTTACCCAAAAACTGGTCCGGCGCACAAAGAATTCTCAAACAAATCGGGTCAAGAAAACCGGGGTCGACTCGTGAGGGCGCTGCTCGGAGTTGATTCAGTTGACACAATACATAGTAGATGTTTGGCCAAAAGTCGGTAGGCAACGCGAAAACCAAATACGTCCGCCCCACCACAAACGACGCGGATAATCGGGCGCCATCGGGAAGGCGAGCCAGCTCAGTGAGGGAATCCGGTGTGTATTGTAACAGGAGCACGGTGTCCATGTTGTCGACCCGGTTTCTTAGTTCGGAGATGTCCAGTTCCGCATCGAACCTGGCACCCTCTTCCCCGTGCGCCTCAAAAGCCAGAACTTCATCGCGGAGAGTAAAGACATTGCTGGGCACTTCTGTTGCCCGCATTTCCTGCTTCGGCTCCTCATCGTCCTCGTGACGGCAGGCTGCTAACCAGATCGTTGCGCACATCAGAAGAGCCAGCAGTATCCAGATGAAAGCTTTTCTCACACTCCCCCGTTCGAATCTTGGGACCGACGGTGGTTTCCACTTTGTCTGTCGGTTGTCGCGACTTGTTGACACTTGGGACCTCCTTTGCTTTTGCCCATTTTTCGATCTGTGTCCGACAGTGAGTATTCGACCCCCAACACAACTATGGGTCGAGCAGACTATCGTCCCAGAACATCACATGGTTCATGCACAGGTTCCAGATCAAAGGAGGGATTAACGTGGAGGAAAGTCACCCATGCTGCGATCAGCATATATCCACGAAATCACGTTGTCAAGCGATTTCTTCCGTCGGACGGATTGATCAAAAATGCGATGTGATCGGCCTGCTACTCGCAGACTGGGGCGGGACCGCCGTTGAACATGTAGTCGACGATGTAAACCAGATCGGCTATGTTGATCCCGTTCAAGCCATCTACGTTGGCCGCCTGGAGCACGGGGGGTTCAGGACCACCATTGAACATATAGTCAACCAGGTAGACCAAATCGGCAATGTTTGGATCGGAGCCGTCTCCGTCGATATCTGCGCAAACAAACAAGAGCGCATCCAGGCCACCCGAATAACAGGTAAGACTTCCGTCGCGACCACCGACCACCATCTCCATCGATCCATCGCCAACGATGTCAGGGATAGCTGCGATACCATCGACCGGCGTGAAGAAGTCGCGTGAGTGCAAAACCTCACCATCGACGCCGTCAAGAAAGTAGCAGTAGTTACTCGTGTACAACGTGCCAATGAGAACATCATCGATCCCATCACCGCTGACATCTGTGATCTTCGCCGTCGTGGCCGGTTTGTCGGCCACCACCTGTGACCAGATTACGGCGCCGGTGAGGCCGTCAACGGCCTGGGCGATTGAACCGAAATGGGCCGGGACAACATCGGGGTAGCCGTCGCCGTTCACATCGTCAAGACTGGCAAAGCCGGTGATTCCTCCGAAACCACTGGTCGTAAACACAGCCGAGCCTTCTTTGGTCTCCACTCCGATGACGTGACCGGCTGAGAAACTGAAGTCACCCACCAAAACGTCGGGTGCGCCGTCTTCACTGATATCACCAGTCTGAGCCAGCGCCCACACCGAGCTTCCCGGCGCCACGAACTCCCACTTGATAGTGCCCGTAACGCCGTCGATACCGAACGCTTTACCGATGCTCTCATCGGCATTGGAAGCTCCGGCCACGACGTCCGGTCGGTTGTCGCCGGTGTAATCCTCGACTCCGATCACGGCGAACCCGGTGCCGCCCAACGGGCATTCCCATATAGGCACACCTGATAGTCCGTTGAGACAGTATACCCTTTTGGGGCCGGTGTTGGCGCCGTCGTTGCCGACGGCTGCCAGGACGTCAACGGAACCGTCGTTGTTGTAGTCATAACTACAGTCGACCTGGTACACCCATCCGCCGTCACCATACTCATGGGTGTCGTGCGTCCAGATCTCGGTGCCGGTTTTGCCGGATATCGCTCGGATGAGCCTTCCCCCCCAGGCTGATCCAACCACAACGTCGCTGTAACCGTCTTCATCGATATCATCCATGGTGCCGACACCTTTTTGCGAGTATACCGAGCCACCATAGATCTCATGCTCCCACATGAGATCGGGGACGCCGTGAGAATTGCCGTTGAAGCAACGCACGTAATAGTCCTCGGAGCATACTATCACATCCGGCACAGCGTCGCCGGTGACGTCCGGTATAGACACTATTGCTTTGGGTGTGTTGTCCGTACCGCCGGTGATTTGGTGAGCCCAAAGAGACTCGCCGATTGGCCAATCCTGTATCAATCCACTACCTGATAGCGATACGAAGACAGTATCCTCGTCCAGGTCATCGCTGACAACAGCCAAGGTTGCACTGTAGGGGATAGCCATGACCGGATGGAACCATATCCCAACCTCTGTGGAAGACAGAACCGGCAAAACAACCGGCCATCCTACCTGATCATCAACGGCAAAACTGCCGTCGTCGGAAACAATGTTACTGATAGTTAGGGGTTCATCGCCCAGATTCAGTATTGTCATGTCCCAGCGCGTAAAGGCATTGCCGCGCACCGTACTGTATACATGAGAGGTCGACGGCAAGCTGATGTCGGGACCGGGGTTCACGGAGTTGGCGGTGAGAGTGATGTCGACGGTCGGATTGACCGGATCGGTTGATTCAATGGTCGCCACCGCGTCCAGGTCACCGTTGGACTGAGGAGCGTATATTAGATCGATAAGCGTTTGACTTGATGGACCCACCACGATCGGCAGAGCGGTGGGGCAGTAAACGTCACCGCTGCCAGAAAAAGTGATATCGTCTATTGTGAGATCGGCCGTTCCGATGTTTTCGATGGTAGCGATCCAGCCCACCGTGTCACCAACCGTGACCACTCCGTAATCGTGCGCGTCCAGCGGCAGATTTATCACGGGCGTCCCGGCGCCGGAGAGATCGATCTTATACAAGTAGTCTTCAGACGAACCCACGCCGTTATCGCAATACCATAGGAACTGACCATCGAATACTATCCCGGCCGGATCGACCCCTTCGGAGGGGTTGCTTTCCAACACGGCGCCGGTGGCGGTGTCGATTTTGTACAAAGCATCGCCCCAGTAGTCGGCCATCCAGAGGTTCCCGTTTTCCATACAGAGGTCCCAGGGCTGGTTGTCGGGCGCTGTGAATTGCTTGATCACGCTACCGGCACCATCCAGATGGTAGATCGTGGCCGGGTCGGGATAGTATGTGGACGCCCAAAAACTTCCGGCATTTTCTGCAATGCCGGACATGTAGTGATCGGGCAGATTGAACTGCGACACCAGCCCGCCACTGCCGTCCAGTTGCAGAGCAATGGCCGGATTGGAGCTGGAGCCGGGATGGTGGGTTGTCCACCAGTATGTCCCATCGAAGGTTAGTCCAAAAGCATCATCCTGCGGGCCGGTGAAAGCCAGGGTGTAGCTGCCGTCGGCAGGATCGATCTGATATACGTTACCGCCATTGGACCCATAGATGCCGCAATACAGCCAGGTCCCATCCCATGCCAAACCTGAGGCTCCCTCCGGAACCGGATAGGTAGCTACAATTGACCAGGCGCGAGAACTGCCTCGAAGAACTTGATCTCTTCGACCGGCGTCGGCAACATCCGATTGAGCAATTGTCAGGATTGTCAGGCAACAGAGGATAATGAGTGATTTTGATATTCGTGCAACTTTCACCGGGACACTCCTTATTACAGTTTGTAGACACGAGAAGTTCGGGAACAGTCGGTTGGTACGGCGTTCCCATCATTACCAATATACAAACAAAGTCGGTGTCGTCAATGTTTGGATTGGATTAGTGTTGCCCGACGTTTGCCGAACTAATGAACTCTTACAGTCGTGCGCAAAACATGCCCTGTTGGCCCACTTTTCGCTTGACAGGAGCGCACTTGTGGGCTGATATTCCGTCAATCTTGAAACACAATTCGACCAGCTAAGTGTGGACGACCGTTGATGCCAAACAGAGTAACTATCACCGATTACTTCAGGAGGATCTATGTCTAAGCGAAAACCGTCAGCAGCAGCTAAGTGGGTGGTTACGCTCATCATGTGTGCTCTTCTTTGCCCCATCTTGCATGCCGATGATGGCGATTGGGGCGGTCGATCGCTACCGCCTGTCGGTCCACCTGACTCTGTCGATGTCTACGACTCTGACCGAAGCTACTGCCCATCGTATGGGGGCAGCCATCAATATGAATCTATCGCCAGTGTTACGACCATTCAAACTGATCAGACGATGACCATCACTGTCAACATCTGGATTGCGAACCCGACCGGCTGCACATCCGGGTCTCCTTGTCCCGAGTACGATAACAGCCCGGAATACGTCAATGCCTGGATCGATTGGGATGGTGATGAGGTTTGGGAGAGCCACGAACGGGTCATGGATGTGGCCCTGTCCGGCTATGTCGGGATTAACTATCAGGGTACCATGACGGCCGTGGCGCAGGTTACCGTTCCCCCCGGGGCGGTGGCAACAACTATGCTTCGTGCCAACCTGGGTTGGGATTATGATCCCAATGATCCGTGCGCATATAGCTGGACCTGGGGCGATGCGCACACTCAGTCGGTGACGGTGGAGTCGAGTACGATTAAGGTCCGAGAGATCAGCATATCACAGGATGTCGGAATCACGTCTGTTGGCAACCCGGTCTGGCAACAAGCATACGACGGCGACGGTAACCCGATGGGAAACACCACAGAGAAGCCGATCGCCGACGCCATCAATAGTTCGCAGAATCCGCGTGAATTCGATCTTCACGTAATCCTCGGATCATATCCGGATGTACCTCCGGCCGACCTGCGAACGGAGTGCCTGTGGAAAATCGACGGGCAAACCGGAGGCCTGGGGCCGATGGGTATTGAGGGGTTTGATGGACTGACCGGCACGGTTGATTTGTTGGTCCCCTCGACGGTTGGGAAATACAGCGTCAACCTGGAGTTTACTTTCAAGAACGGCTTTGATATTATTGGAACACAGGTTGTGGACCTGAGCGAGTTCTATGTCATCTTGCGCGGTGGCCCGAGTGATAACAAGGGGCAAATCTTCCTTGAAAAGGCCTGCTCCTGGGGCGCAGGTGCATCTGACGACGCTACGGCATGTTTTATAATGGCCGAGGGCATTTACTCTCAGAGCGGTTGGCTGTACCGGGACAATGGGTCGGCAACGCGCTGGGTTGAGTTGGTCAATGATCAGTCATCCGAGGGAAACTGTGTGGATTTTGCCAATGTGTGGGATTTCCTTTGCAAAGTTTTGGGGGTTAACGGTACGCAGCCCAGTGATCGACATTACGGTGCGAACAACACCGGCTTCGTGACCCACAGTGGTAACAGCTCGATGGATGGTTTACCCGGCAACGCTTACGAACTAGGGAGCTCGTATGGCACTCGCGACCGTTGGTCCTTTGGGATGCATCAGGTCGGTCGCCGTGGGTCCTATTTATACGATCCGACGTTTGGAAAACGGTACCAGCAACATTCGACTTATGTGGCGTGGAATAAGACCGTATGCGTAGACAATCCAAGCTCGGGAGTAGTCCAGGTCTGTTCAGCGGAGGCACCGGGCGGCACGTTCTATTATCTTTATCTAACATACCTCAATTACGTTCAGTGGGCGGCGGGTAATCACCCCTGGCTCACCGATATTTATGACGGACCTTATACATCTCCACCGCAGGAGATATGCGGCGAGGGGGGACCAATGCTGGCCGATCTCAGCGGCTTGGCAACGGGCGGGGCCGGCGGTGATGGTGCGGCTTGGTTCGTGGGGAACTGTGCCGATTCAGCCATCGATACCGACGGCGATGGTGTCGCCAATGTCCTCGTTGTGTGGACCGATGTCGAACTGACGGTGGACGATTCTGTTCTCGTGATTGCCACCCTCTACGACGGCGATGAGATGGTCAGTGCCCGCTCGTCGATGAACCTGTCGACGTTTGCCAACGGTAGTTTTGTGGCGGAGGCTGGAACAAACACGGTCATGTTCGAATTTAGCGGAGAGGATATCTGGAGACATGCCTATGATGGGCCCTTACAGATCAAGCTGCTTCTGATGGATTCCTCCTCCTCTCTACTTGACACACTGACCTGCGAGACACAACCCCTCAACCACCTTAACTTCGGCGAGATACCGGCGCGAAGTTTCGCCTGCTCCGACGCCGCTGTTGACACCAACGCCAACGACTTGTATGATTATCTGGCGGTAGAAGTATCGATAAACTCATCCAAAGCTATGAGCTGTCAAATCGGGGGATTCATCGCCTCGGATACAACCTTCATCGCCGAGTCGACGGGCAGCGCAACTCTCGCTCCTGGTGTCAACTTTGTCACATTGTGGTTCAGCGGGCAAGAAATCAACAGCGCCCAACTGGACGGACCCTTTCAGATCAACACCATCATTTACGATAGCCTTGGAACGCCACTTTTTGGCAATGAGTGCATGACGTCAACCTACAACTACCTCGACTTCGAGCCTAAGAAGGGCAAGATGGACGGCTATTTCGACAGTGGGCAGGATATAGACGGCAACGGATTGTACGACCTGCTTAGGGTAGGCTGTATTGTCACGGTTGAAGATGCGGGAGATTATAGTCTGTCGGCCTGGCTGGCCGACGGTGACGGCAACGAGATTGGCTTCACCGAAAGCGCGTTTGCTATGGCCAAAGGCTCCGACACCATCAACCTGGATTTCGAGGGCACACAGATTTACGAGAATGGAAATGATGGCCCCTTCGTGCTGAGCTACATTGTGCTGGAAAAAGCTGATGGGTCGGTACTGAATGACTACAGGGATGCCTACACCACCAATCCCTACAGCTATATGTCATTCGAGCGGCCAGAAGCGCCGCTTATCGCATTGACCGGTAGCTACTCCGACTACGGGGTGGATACCGACGGTAACGGTCTGTACAACCTGCTCACTGTCGATGTGGAGGTAACGTGCGCCGATGGCGGCGTGGCCGTGGCCAACGCCCAGCTTGTGGCGCCGGATGGCGAAACCATACTGTGGGCGTCGGCGTGGGCCCCGGTTGAAGCCGGAGTACCGACATCGGTTTCCCTGGATTTCGATGGTCGCTACATCTTCGGAACCTTGCTGGATGGCCCCTACCAGTTACAGGACCTGATGGTATATCACACCGGAGACCCCAGCCAGGCGGCCTTGATTCCCCAGGCGCATACCACCACTGCCTATGAGTATACCGCATTTGAAGGAGCCGTAGTTTTGTGCGGATACGTTGCCGAGGGAGTTACGCCGTTGCCCGGGCTTCTGGTATCGATTAGCGGCGGCGATTATGATTACTCGAACGCCGAGGGCTATTACTCTTTGGTGGCCCTGACTGCCGGTACGTACACCGTTTCGATGGAGTCTCCCCCAGGATACGATCCGGATTCCTGGATGATCTACGTCAATGATGTAAATGTAGGCACCGGCACCTGGCTGACCTTGCAGGCGAACGTCGGCGAAATAACGCAGATCGATTTCAGATATATTGTTTATGGAAGCCTTGTCGTGTCGGACAACGGAGCCGGTTTGGAGGGAATATCAATCGATCTGTACGATGGTCTGGATTCACTGGTGCATCTCGGTTGTACTGACTCCGAAGGAATGTGCTCGTTCGACAGTGTGAAAACAGGCAGCTACACCGTTGCGGTGATTCCACCCCTGGGATACATCCCGGACTTGGAGGAGTTCGAGTGTATCATCACTCCGGGTGAAGCGGACACCGCCGTGTTCAATCTGGAGCCGATGGTAATCGTACCAACTCAGCGGTCGTCCGCATATTGGAAACGCGCCGTTTCACGTGTCAAGTACGGGAACGGACCTGACAGTTTGACCATGCGCTATCGGTTTCCTCTCATGGTTGATTTGATGTACGGGCATTTCCAGAACAATCGTGCCTATCCCATCCCGATCTTCGGTGAACATTATCCGGGCAATTCATCAGGCAAAGTAGCCGCTCTCTTGAGACTTCTCGGGGGCAGCCGGCCGAAAGTACACGATGATTCCATAATGATGTACAATCGTGAGCCCGAAAGCCAGACACTCGGAAACGTGATACTCGATCCCCGAGCGGCAGCTATTCGAGAACTCACCGCAACGCTTCTGAATATAGTATCAAACAAACTGGCGACCTTCAACGAGATCGCTGATGATGGCGCCATAGTCGGTCAGGTCTTGGTTTACACAAGCGGCTTGATTTACGATTCTGAAGAAGACAACGATTTGGAAGCGTATGAACTGCTGCGCGATGTGAATTACGGTCGTTCTTTGGCCTCCGGATCGATACCGCCCGGCACTCCCGGTATTTCCTACCGGCCATCGGAGCCAGGCGTAATGCCATCTGCAACCAGCCTGGCTCAAAACTATCCCAATCCATTCAATCCCAGCACCGAGATTCGCTTCGGCTTGCCGGTAGCATCATCGGTGCGTCTGGATGTGTACAACCTTCTGGGGCAACGGGTGTCGACACTGGTCGACGGTGATTATACAGCCGGGGATCACTCTGTCACCTGGGATGCATCTTCTTTCAGTAGTGGAATCTACTTTTATCGTCTGACATCCGAAGGTTTCACTGAGTCTCGAAAGATGTTACTGCTGAAATGACATCTTTTACGCAACACGAACGCGAAAGGACAGCATGCAAGTGCTGTCCTTTTCTTCATGCGTCAAATGTCGACAGCGAGTTTCTCACCGTTATTTCCTGCGGGCCGACAAACGCTCAAAAACCCGTTGATTGATCCGGTTTTCTGACTTATCTATAGGGCTAATGTTTAGCGCCAAACTGGGCCTGCGCAACTTCAGAGAGGATTTCCATGTTGACCAAAAGAGCGTCGTCAGTTTTCCGATTCACAAGTGTGTACGAACTGTTCCTCGCGGCGGTGGTATGTCTGTGTTCTATCGCCGTTGCAGCCGACTCATTCGCCCAAACTACTCCCGAGTACGGCATCCGAGACAAGACCCCCAACAAGGTTTTACTTGTCAATGCTCGGATTGTAGTGTCACCCCGGCAATCATTTGATTCCGGCTCGCTTTACATTGTGGACGGGCGGGTGGCCGCTGTCGGCAGTGATATACAGGACACGGCCGGCGCGACCGTAATCGATTTGCGCGGTCGCACTATTTACCCAGGTTTCATCGATGCCTTCACCGACTACGGCCTGCCGACAAAGAAGAAGGCGAAGAAGAAATCAAAGGCATCACCAGAGTATACCCGAGATCGAGTTGGCGGCTCAGCCTGGAACGCGGCGATTCATGCCGAGAATAACTGCGTTGACGAGTTTCGTCCGGACGACAAAGCGGCCAAGGAACTGCGTGAACAGGGATTCACGGCCGTTCTGTCGACGAAGCACGACGGAATCCTGAGAGGGCGGTCATTCGTGGCCAGTCTGGGCGAGGGACTGCCCAATGACTTGATTCTACGGCCGCATCATTGGCATGGCGCATCGTTTGACAAGGGCAATTCTCAGCAAGAGGTCCCTGGCTCTCTGATGGGCAGTATTGCTCTGTTGCGACAAGTGTTCCTTGACGTCGACTGGTATACTGACGCGCACGCCGCATACAGCCTGAACCCGAACCAGATCAAACCGGAGTTCAACGCCGCCCTGGAAGCGTTGGCTGCTGTCAAGGACAGGACACTGATTTTCGAAACGAACGACGAACTATCTCTGGTGCGTGCCGACCGTGTGGCGCGAGAGTTCGGCCTTCCAATCGTACATGTCGGCAGCGGTCGTGAGTACATCGCTCTGAAGCAGATCAAGCAAACCGGCGCATCTCTGATTCTGCCCCTCAATTTTCCCAAGCAGCCCAAGGTGCGGACCATCGAAGATGAACTCGATCTCAGCCTGGCGGAGTTGCGTCACTGGGAAACAGCGCCGAGCAATGCCGCGATGGTCAACGACGCTCAGATCACTTTCGCACTCAGTACCCACAGGCTGAAGAAAACATCCGAGTTTCTCACCAATGTCCGCAAGGCGATCGACCGTGGCCTACCTAAAGAAAAGGCACTGGCCGCGCTGACCACGGTACCGGCGGAGCTGTGTGGTATTGGAGAAATGGCCGGCAGCCTGGAACCGGGTAAGCTGGCCAATTTCTTGATTTGTGATGGAGACGTCTTTGATAAAGATGCTACCATCCACTCGGTTTGGATAGAGGGAAAAGAGCACGAACTAAAACCGATTCCGGCCGCAGACATGCGAGGCGAATATGCGCTCAGGCTGGACACCATGTCGATCAGGCTGAAGTTCACGGGGACCGAGTCAAAGCTCAAAGGTGAATACGGCCGGGGCGATGAGTCCTTCAAACTGGAACACGTTTCCTCCGAAGACAACAAGCTTAATTTCTCAATCAGGCTCGACACCCTGGGTTCCGGCGGCTTGCTGCGGTTCACTGGGAGGTTTGAGGACGGAACGCTGGTTGGTTGGATGAATTCTGAAGATGGGACGAGACAGAAGTGGACGGCCAACCGAACAAACGAGTACGTGGCGGAGCGGGACACATCCAAAAGCGTCGACCCCGAACAACTCTTGTCGAAGCTCACCTTTCCAAACAAAGCGTATGCACCAGTTGAGGCGCCCGAACAACAAGATGTTCTTGTAAAGAACGCCACGGTGTGGACAGCCGAGAGCGATGGCGTGCTCGAGGGAACTGATCTCCTGGTACGCGGCGGCACAATTGCAGAAATCGGGGTCGACTTGAAAGCAGCCGACGACGTGCCGGTGATCGACGCCACCGGCATGCACGTAACCCCCGGTATAATCGATGCCCACTCGCATATTGCCATTTCCGGAGACGTCAACGAGGGGACCGAGGCGATCACCAGTGAAGTGCGGATTGCCGACGTAGTCAATCCATACGACATAGCCATATACCAGCAATTGGCCGGTGGTGTGACGGCGTCACATCTGTTGCATGGGTCGGCAAATCCTATCGGCGGACAGCTTCAATTGATCAAACTGCGCTGGGGCGGCACCGACGAAGAACTGAAGTATCGAAACGTGCCGAGCCATATCAAGTTCGCCCTCGGAGAGAATGTCAAGCAAAGCAACTGGGGTGAACGCTACCGCACAAGGTATCCCCAAACACGCATGGGTGCCGAGGCGATCATTCGCGATGCTTTTCAAGCCGCACGCGAGTACGAAGCATCGCTTTCAGAATATGATGCACTCGGGAAAAAGGACCGGTCACGGACCGTCCCGCCCCGGCGCGACCTTGAACTGGAGGCGCTGGTTGAGGTTTTGAACTCGCGCATGCCGGTGGCCTGCCATGCCTACGTTCAATCGGAAATGTTGATGCTAATCCGACTGGCCGCAGAGTACGGTTTTCAGGTCCGGAGTTTCGAACACGGGCTGGAGGCTTACAAGATTGCAAGCGAACTGGCCGAAGCGGGCGTGGGTGTGTGCACCTTCTCAGACTGGTGGGCTTACAAATTTGAAGTCTACGAAGCTATCCCCTACGGCGCGGCGCTGCTCCATGAAGGGGGCGCACTGACTGTAATCAAATCCGACAGTCGTGAGATGGCGCGGCGTTTGAACCAGGAGGCCGGCAAGACGATCCGGTATGGCGACATTGATCCGGTCGAGGCGCTCAAGATGGTCACGATCAATGCGGCCAGGGTCCTGGGCGTTGATGATCGGATCGGGAGTATCAAGGCGGGCAAGGATGCCGATTTTGTCATCTGGAACGGTCCTCCCCTTTCGATGTACAGTAAACCACATCAGACGTGGATTGACGGTAAGAAGTATTTTGATATCGAAGTCGACCGGCTGCTACGCGCCCGGATTCGTGAAGAAAAGAACGGTTTGATTCAGAAGATCACCAAGTTGTCGGACAGGGAATCCAAGTACTCACCGGAAAGCAAAGGGGACGATCACCCCGAAGGAGCATATAGCCTGGAAAGCGAGGTCAACTGATGCGGACCCTATTTGTTGTTTTGTTTCTGACGCTGTTGTCCACGGCTTCCGCCCACGACTATGTGCCGGGCCGTCCGCAGTCGCAGCCGATACTATTGAAGGGAGGCGACCTCAATACAGTTAGTCACGGCGTTCTGGAAGCGACTGACTTGTTGTTTGCCGCCGGCCGTATTACGGAAATAGGCAAGGACCTGGCTCTCCCGCCGGGCGGTCGTGTGATCGATGTGTCCGGTCAGCAGGTCTACCCCGGCCTGATCGCACCCTGGTCCGGTTTGGGGCTGGTGGAGATCGGAGCGGTTCGGGCAACAGTCGACTTGCGAGAAGTAGGCCAGGTCCATCCCGAAGTGATGGCCCATATTGCCTACAACACCGATTCTGAGATTATCCCCACGGTGCGCGCCAATGGTATCACCACAGCCCTGGTTGTGCCGCAGGGGGGGATCATAAGCGGACGATCCAGTCTGATGAACCTGGACGGCTGGAACTCAGAGGATGCCTCGGAAAAACTCAATGTCGGCCTGCATGTAAACTGGCCGCGCCAACGAATCGTCAATGCCTGGTGGATGGAGAAAACAGCCGACGAACAGAAGAAGGAAAACGCCAAAAACCGAAAACGTCTTGGCGATACTTTTGACGCTGCCCGATCTTACTATCTGGCCAAACAGGCAAACCCGGACATTGAGGTGGACACACGCTGGGAAGCCATGTTGCCGGTGTTCTCAAAATCGATGCCGGTGTTCATCCATGCCGGTGAATACAGACAGATCGAACAGGCAGTAGCTTTCGCCAAGAAACAGGACATTCGCGTGGTGTTAGTCGGCGGTAGCGAGGCTTACCGCCTGGCCGACCTGCTGGTTGAGAACGATATACCTGTTATCCTCTCCAACCTTCACTCGACGCCGATGCGCGAAGATGATGACTATGACCTACCGTATCGTCTGCCCAGCCTGCTGGCAGACGCAGGCGTTGAATTCTGTATCTCCAGCGGCTCCGGCGCCACCGGCACGATGAACCTTCCCTTCCAGGGCGGACAGGCCGTCGGGTACGGCCTGGACCCGGACGTTGCCCTTCGTGCTCTGACATTGAGCCCGGCTGAGATTCTGGGCGTGGAGGGCGATCTCGGTTCACTGGAAGTCGGCAAGAAAGCCACGCTGGTGGTATCGCGTGGCGATATCATGGATGTGTTGACTAATGCCGTAACGCACGAGTTTATAGAAGGCAAAGAGGTCGACTTGAACTCGCGGCACGTCGAGCTGTACCAAAAATACCGCGCCCGACAGTCGCAGCATTGACTTTGCGCCGGGCTAGCCATCAGGGAATCAGCAGCTTCATTAGTGATGTAAGCGAGGTAATCAGGACGGCGCTTCGAGTACGTTAGCATAGGAGGTGATGTTGTGGGCGGGTATCTAGCATGGTTTGCAGGGCTCTTTTGGGGTACAAACGAAGGGAATCCCAGATTCCACGGTGACCCGGTTGAACAGATCAATGAGTTGTCGAGGATCATCGTATCCTCTTGTGAAGAAAACTTGAGCGAAAAAGAGCAACTCGGAGTGTTGACCGAGGCCGTCGAGGCGGACTTTCTCATTCGGAACGCCGTGGATCGGTTCGAAGACACATTTAAGAGTGGGAAGATCTATGGCGAATCACAAAGCCAACAGCGCGCGGCAAGCACTATGAACGAGTCCAACGTGTATCGTCGGAAGGGGAAGGAGACACTTAACTCGATTCATACTCACACCGTCGCAATTGGCGATGCGATATTGCACTTGTTAGGGTTCGATACTAGTCCCTTATTGAGTTTCGATCTCCATCAAGGCACAGGGAAATCATATGGTCATGTAGAGCCCAGAAGGCCAAGATTCACTACCCAAGTATTAATATGGAAAACCTGCAGATGGCTCTGCAACTGACTGGGTCCATCAAACTTGTGTGGCAATCCATGCTTGATCCCAGGATTGATAGTTGCACACTGGTGACGGACCTAGAAGCGCTGGCCGCTGAGGGCCAACTCTGCAAACATCCCGATTTCTGTTGACCTGTGTCGTAAGATCAGGGCTTAGGCACACCAAAGGTTGCGGCGGGAACAGGCCCCGACTCGTCGTTTCGTCAACCGGGAGGAGTAGGTCAGGAGGATTGCGCTCCTGTCACGGCAGGTCTCTAAGGGCAGGCTTGCCCTACGGGACTGACCTACAAGTCTACATCTGATGGCGCATAGCTGTGATGTGGGCGACCATGGAGCAACAATACCCTTCGGGCGAACCTCGTATTGCCGCTCTCAGCAGGCGTTTAGGCGAATATTCTTACAGGGTAGTGCAAGGATTATTGTGTAAATTGTGAATTAGGGTTTGGTTTGAGTTTTCGGTTAAGTTCCTTGACTTGAGTAAAGATTATTCTTTCACAGCTTTTTTCATCTCTAAATGAGTCAATCAG